>DATNLV010000368.1:0-12337 GCA_035602665.1 Bryobacteraceae bacterium
CCGCCCGCGGCCACTCCCGCCCGCGCCGCCGGCAGCAGCGCCGCCCCGGCCATCCACTCCCGCCTGCTGATCATGATCTGATTCTCGCTCTTCTTCGGGTTGGGGGGCGGGCTTCACCCCGCCGCATTGTTACACTGATGAAAGTCAAATGGCCATCACCCGCCGCCTCGCCCTCCTCTCCATCCCCTTCGTGGCCCTCGCCGCCGAAAAGCGCAAGAAGGATCGCGATTTCGAAGGCGGCACCATCAAGCTCGTCGAGATGGCCGTTCACCGGTCCGACGGCTCCGATCGCCTCCTCGCCATCGACGGCCGCCTCGTGAATTCAGGCCCGGACGCCATACGCGAACTGGTGCTGATCTTCGATGTGATGGGCGTGGATGACAAGGTCGTCAACCGCCAGCGCGGCAAAGTCGACCAGGACCCTCTCGCCTCCGGCCAGGAGTCCGAGTTCCACTGGCAGATGCGGGACCAGTCCGATGCCGTCGAGATTCGCGTCCGTGCCATCGCGCACGATGAGCGGCCCGTCAAAGTCGAGGAGCCCGGTCCCTACCCCATCGAGTAAGGCGCGCCGTCAGCGCCGTCGCTTCCATTCGAACAGCACGATGCCGGCCGCCACCGAAACATTCAGCGACGAGATCCGCCCCGCCAGCGGAATCCGCACCAGAAGGTCGCAGTGCTTCTTCACCAACTCGTGCAGGCCCTTTCCCTCGCCTCCCAGAACCAGCGCGGTGGGCTGGGCATATTCGACCTGGTCGTAGTCCTGGCCGCCCCGCTCGTCTAGGCCGTAGATCCAGAATCCGCGGGCCTTCAGCATTTCGAGCGTGCGGCTGATGTTGGTCACGCGCGCCACCGGCAGGTGCTCGAGCGCCCCCGCGGCCGCCTTGGCCACCGTCTCCGTGAGACCGGCCGCGCGGCGTTCTGGAATCACCACAGCGGCGGCGCCGGCGGCGTGGGCCGTGCGCACAATGGCGCCCAGATTGTGCGGGTCCTCGATCCCGTCCAGCACAACCAGAAGCTTCGCCCCCGGGAGCAGTTCCTCGAGCTCGGCGTGCGGACCGGCCGCCCCCAGCGCCACAACGCCCTGGTGCACCGTCGATCCCGCCAGCCAGTCCAGCATGTCCCGCGGCTCAAACCGCACCGGGACCGCCAGCTCTCGGCACAGCTCGACGATCTCCTGCACGCGTGGCCCCGAGGCGCCCTTGGCCACCAGAACGCGGTTCATGGGATGGCGCGCGCGCAACGCTTCGAGCACGGGATGTATGCCGATTCGGATGGACACGCGATGGAAGAACTTCATTGTAACGCCGGGGCTGCGGGGCGATGTCCTCCACAGACAGGCCCGCAGCCTCGGCTCCCCGGCTGCCCAGGCCGGGATTGCCTCCACGATAAACCAGCCGTCTGCGAAGACAGAGGGGGGTCCGCCCGCAAGTCGTTAAGAGCGAAAGGAAAAAGATTTAGCGGTCCGTGTCATCGTGGGGCAGGACTCCAGTCCTGCACCGGGTCTCCAGACCCGCCCGGCTTTCCGGGAAGTGCGCCCTACGCGCCCTTGGTCGTGCCAAACGAATACCGCGCCGGGCTCAGCGAGAAGTACTCGACGAAGCGGTGTGACGGCTTGGCCCCAGGAGTCTTGGCCAGGATCCGGCGCGCCAGCTCCGCGAACCGCTTCCCGATATCGGAACCGGCATCCACCGGCCGCGCGTCCTGCAGCGCCTTGTGTACTCCGCGATAGTCGTTCGGAATCTCGATCGCCACCGGCAGGCCGATCAGCTTCTCGATGTCCTGGCTCGTTACCAGCGCGCGCTTCTGCGAGCGGTTCACCAATAGCGACACGCGCGACTCCAGGTCGAGACTGCGCAGGTAATCCAGCTTCTGGCGCGCCAGGTGCAAGGCCGGAAGCTCCGGCGTGCAAACCAGGTAGATGCGCTTGGCTTCCTGCATCAGTTCCACCGAATACCGCTCCATCAGGCCCGAGAGGTCCGCGCAGACCACGTCGTAGTTGCGCCGCGCGAACTCCAGCAGGTACCGCAAGGCAGGCAGCTCGATGCGGAATCCCGGCTGGATCGGTCCCGAGGGCAGCACGTCCATCCCGTGGGCTTTTGAGACCAGTTTCGGCCACAGGTCTTCATCCAGCTGCGGAGCGTGCTCGGCCGCGTCCACCAGCGAACGGTCGAAATCCAGGTGCAGCAGGAACGCGATGATGCCGCAGTTCAGGTCGAAATCCGCCAACAGAACGCGGGTCGCCGATTGCGCCGCCAGCGCCACGCTGGTGTTGAGCGCTACCGTCGAGCATCCCACGCCGGGTTTGGCGGGCAGGAATGCGATGACTTCTTCGGTCACCGGAATGTGCGCCGGCGCGCGCTCGAGCGCCGCCGCCACCCGGCCTAGCGCCTTCTCCAGTTCGCCGAGCGAATCCGGCACCGCCACAAATTCGCGGATGCCGGCCCGCATCAGATCGAGCAGCGTGTTCGGGGCGCAGGCGCGGTCGAAGGCCACGATCTGCGTCCCCGGTGCCGCTTCGCCAACCGTCGCCGCAATCCGCAGCGCGTCCGCCAGGCTGCCCACGTCCACGAACAGGATCTGCGGCGCGTGCGCGCGGATGATGCGCGGCAGCTCGTGATCCGCCGGGTAGCGGTCGAAGGCCCGCGCGATGCCTACCTGGTTGTTCTGGCCCACCGCGGCGGCCAGTTGTTCCGCCAGGTCGCGGTCCGGCGAGATGAGGATTGCTCTAAGCATTGAACCCCCTGTCCACACAGAACGGCGGCCGTGCCGCCCGCCCCCATCGGGCATTCGCCTGAGTCCCGGGCGCAAAAGGCATCAGGGTCGGGTTGACGCCAGCCACCTTTTAACCATAGGATGGCGTAGGTCCGTCTTTCGCCCGGCAATGAACCAGCCCGAAATCAGCACCGAGCTTGAGGCTGCGATTCCGCAGAAGCTGTACTTCCGCATCGGCGAGGTCAGCCGCCTGGTGGGAGTCAAGCCCTACGTCCTGCGCTATTGGGAAACCGAGTTCCCGGCCCTCGCCCCAAACAAGTCCGGCTCCGGCCACCGCTTCTACCGCCGCAAAGACGTCGAGATGCTGCTTCAGATCAAACAGCTGCTCTACGAGAAGCGGTTTACCATCGAGGGCGCCCGCCGCCACCTGGAAACCGCCGCCAAATCAGGCCGTCGCGATCGCGCCGAAGGCCGCTCCCATCCCGCACCGCCCGCCCAACCCGCACTGTTCGAGCCGCGGACGGCCGAATGGCAAACGGTCCGCGACGAGCTCGCCGCTATCCTCGATCTCCTGAAATAGCGGCCGCCGGCCTCACAACCCCGCCAGATGCGTCAACAGGCACGTGTGCGCCTCGAGACCCGCCTGCGGGCCATGCTCCTCCACCGTCCGCCGCAGTTCCCCGACCACCGCCTCCAGCACCTCGCTGCGCTCCGCCGCGCAGGGATCCCGGAACGGCGTCCGGCAGGTCTGGGCCGCACGGTCCAGTTCAGATGCGATCTTCCGCGCCTCTCCCGTCCTGAGCGCCGCCAGGATTCTGGCCGCTGCCGCGGCGGTTCCGTCTCCGAGCCATGCGGGCATGATCGTCTGTCCTCAAGGAGCTTATCGGTCCGGTTTCCCGGTTCGAGATTGGCTTTCTCCCAGCTGCGACCCGGATCCAAGTCAACCCTCAAGCCTTCCGCCCCACCGCCGATATGCCGCATCAGGGAGGTCTGCGGCCATGATCCGGCTGACCCGTCTCAACGGAGATCCGTTCTTGCTGAATCCCGATCTCATCGAGCACGTGGAAGTGACTCCCGATACCGTTATCAACTTGACCACAGGGCACCAGTTCATGGTTCGTGAATCCGCCGAAGTAGTTGCCAGCCGCGTCCTGGAGTTCCGGCGCGCCATCTCTCAGCCCGACGAATGGATGCCGGCGCCCCAGCCCGGCCCTCCGCCCGGGAGCGCCGGTCCGCGGAGCTAAAGCATGGCGGACCAAACCGAGAAACCGAAAAAAGCGGAAAAAGCGGCACAGGCCAAGCCGCCCGCGCCCAAGACCGCAGGGACCAGGCTCGATCTGGCCACCATCGGCGGCCTGATTCTGGCCGTCGGCGGAATCATCACCGGCATGACCCTCGAAGGCGGCAGCATCCGCGAGATCCTTCAGCCCACCGCCGCCCTCATCGTTTTCGGAGGCACCCTGGGGGCCGTCATGATCACCACTCCGCTCGCCGTGCTGCTGCGCGCCTTGCGGGCCGTGGTTTCGGTCTTCTTCGAGAAGCAGCAGGCTCCCAACGCCATTATCGAGGAGATCATCGGCTATGCCACCAAGGCCCGCAAGAACGGCATCGTCTCGCTCGAACAGGACGCCGCCACCGCCCCGGATAAGTTCCTCCGCAAGGCCCTCAACCTGGCCGTCGACGGCACCGATCTCCAGGAAATCCACAAGATGATGGAGCTCGAGATGTCGGTCGAGGAGCGCCGCGCCGACCAGGAGGCCAAGGTCTTCGAAGCGGCCGGAGGTTACTCGCCCACCATCGGCATCATCGGCGCGGTGCTGGGCCTGATCCAGGTCATGAAGAACCTGGCCAACATCGACGAAGTCGGACGAGGCATCGCCGTAGCCTTCGTCGCTACCATCTACGGCGTGGCCTCGGCCAACATCGTTTTTCTGCCCGTGGGCACCAAGATCAAATCCCGCACCCAGGCCGCCATGCAAATCAAGGAGCTCATGCTCGAAGGAGTGGCCGGGATCGTCGAGGGACTGAACCCCAAGCTGATCCGCACCAAGCTCGAAGCCTACCTGGAGCCCGCCGCGCCCAAGACCGCCAAGCCCGGCAAGCAGAAAGTGGGCGCCGCCGCGGCCGCCCCGCCGCCGGCCGCGCCCTCCGCCCCGAGTGCCGCTCCGGCAGGGTCGCAATGAGCCGCAAAGCCAAACCTGAAGAGCACGCCAACCACGAGCGCTGGCTGGTCTCCTACTCCGACTTCATCACCCTGATGTTCGCGTTCTTCGTGGTCATGTTCGCCTCCTCCCAGTCCGATCGGTCCCGCGCCAAGGAGGTTTCCGAAAGCGTGGCCAAGGCGCTCACCGAAAGCCGCGTCAGCGCCGCCGTCTCGGCGGTCCTGGGGGGCACGGTCGACGACAAGGGGGTCGGCAATGCCATGAAGAAGGGCCCCGGAGGCTCCAAGACGGAACTCCCGAAGGTCTCCAAGGACGATCTCATGGTGGTCGATCTGCTCCCCTCCATGCAGTACCTGGACCAGCAACTCAAGCAGGAGATCGCCTCCGGCAAGCTCCAGATCCGCCTGGAATCCCGCGGCCTCATCGTCAGCCTGACCGAGGCTGCTTTCTTCGGAATCGGAGACGACGCCGTCAACCCCGCCGCCTACTCCAGCATCGCCAAGATCGCCGACGCCATCAAACGCCTGCCCAACTCCGTGCGACTGGAGGGCAACACGGACTCCATCCCCATCCACAATTCGCGCTTCCGCAACAACTGGGAGCTCTCCTCGGCCCGCGCCATCGCCATGCTCCAGCTCCTCACCACGCAATTCGGCATCTCCGAGTATCAGCTGGCCGTCGTGGGCTACGCCGACACCCATCCCATCGAAGACAACGACACCGAAGTGCACCGCCTGCACAACCGCCGCGTGGACGTCGTCATCCTCAGCCGGACCGGAACCCAGGCCGAGCCCGCCCCAACCAAGCCGTCTCCCGCGAAGGCCGCCCCGGTCGCCCAGTCGCCCGCGGCCCCCGCGAGGCGGACCAGCTGAAGCTCTCCCACGTGGGGCACGCTTCGGAAGGGTGTGAGGCAAGGCCACGAACGGACAAGACATCACTTGGCCGCCGATGAACGCCGATCAACGCCGATAAAGCGCTGCTTCTCTTATCTGCGTTCATCGGCGTTCATCGGCGGCTTGAATGCCTTTGCGTGGCAACCCGCTGTTACAATGAAGGCAGTCCATCCCATGCTGGCAGCCGCATCACTAGCCGAAGAGATCCAGGACCTCAAGCGCGCCCGCCGCGCCATCCTGCTCGCGCACCACTACCAGGAGCCCGAGATCCAGGACCTGGCCGACTGCATCGGCGACAGCCTCGAACTCGCCCGCAAGGCCCGCGACTTCGAGGGAGACGTGATCGCCTTCTGCGGCGTCTGGTTCATGGCCGAGACCGCCAAGGTCCTCAATCCCAACCGCGTCGTCGTCGTCCCCGATCGCGCCGCCAGCTGCAGCCTGGTCGAAGGCTGCGCCGTCGAGCCCGTGCGCGCATACCGCCGCCAGCATCCCGATCACGTCATCGTCAGCTACATCAACACCTCGGTCGAAGTGAAGGCCGAAAGTGACATCCTCTGCACGTCGCGCAACGCCGTCCAGGTTGTGAATTCCATTCCGCCCGAAAAGACCGTGCTGTTCCTCCCGGACCGCAACCTGGGCAACTACGTCCAGCAGCAAACCGGCCGCACGAACATGAAGATCTGGCAGGGCACCTGCATCGTCCACGCCACCTTCAACGCCCGCCGCGTGGCCGAAGCGCGCGCCGCGCACCCGGATGCCCTGGTCGCGGCCCATCCCGAGTGCCCGCCCGACGTCCTCGCCCAGGCCGATTTCATCGGTTCTACCACCGCCATCATCCGATACTGTGTTGACGCTCCGGCGGAAGAGTTCATCGTCATGACCGAGAGCGGCGTCGCGCACTCGCTCGAGAAGCTCGCCCCCCACAAGCGCTTCTACTTCGTCCCGAACGACAACTGCAATTGCAGCGAGTGCCACTACATGAGGCTCAACACGCTCGAGAAACTGCGCGACTGCCTGCGCACCCTCTCGCCCCGCGTCGAAGTTCCCGCCGACATCGCCGCCCGGGCGCTCGTGCCGCTCGAGAGGATGCTGGCCCTCGGTTGAGAACCCGATGACCACGGTGCTGCGCGACACCTTCGGCCGCTCGCACAACAGCCTCCGCCTCAGCGTCACCGACCGCTGCAACATCCGCTGCTTCTACTGCATGCCCGAGCGCGACCCCGCCTACGTCCCGCGCGCCGAGATCCTGAGCTACGAGGAAATCGAGCGCTTCGTGACCATCGCCGTGCGTCTTGGAGTCACCAAGCTGCGCATCACCGGAGGCGAGCCGCTGGTGCGCCGCGATCTGCCCGACCTCATCCAGCGCCTGTCCGCCCTCCCCGGCATCGAGGATCTCGCCCTCACCACCAACGGCGTGCTGCTGGCCGACCAAGCGCCGGCCCTCTACGCCGCCGGCCTCCGCCGTATCAACATCCACCTTGACACCCTCGACCGCGAGCGTTTCATCCGTATCACCCGCCGCGACGAGCTCGATCGCGTTCTGGCCGGCCTCGCCGCCTGCCGCCGCCTAGGCTTCGACCCCATCAAGATCAACGCCGTCGCGGTCAAGGGATTGGTCGAGCCCGACATCGTTCCGCTGGCCCGCTACGGCCGCGAGAACGGCATGGAAGTCCGCTTCATCGAGTTCATGCCCCTCGACGCCCAAGGCATCTGGGACCGCGCCAGCGTGCTGACCGCGCGAGAGATCGTCGAAACCCTCACCCGCGAAATCTCGCCGCTCATCGAGATTCCCGACGCCGACCCCCGCGCCCCCGCCACCGAATACCGCTACGCCGACGGATGCGGCCGTGTCGGTTTCATCGCCTCGGTCAGCCGGCCGTTTTGCCTGAACTGCAATCGCCTCCGCCTCACCGCCGACGGCCACCTAAGGTATTGCCTGTTTGCGATCGAGGAAACCGACGTGCGCTCTCTCCTCCGCGGAGGAGCCCCCGACACCGAAATCGAGCAAGCCATCCAAGCCACCGTCCAAGCCAAGTGGGAAGGCCACGAAATCAACACCGCCCGCTTCGTCCCCCCGCCCCGGCCCATGTATTCGATCGGCGGCTAACCTATCTCCTGCCGCCCGCCTTCTTCTTCGCCGTGCCCTTCGCGCCTGCCGCCGGCTTCGGCGCCCCGCCACCCGCCGCCGGAGCAAACGGCTTGGCTTTATTCTTCCAGTCCGCCAGGAAGATCGCCTCGAAGTACTGGGCGATATTCGCGTTCTCGAGAATCACCCCCGCGTCTCGATTCTCCCGGATGCCCGCGGGCGAGAAGTTCTGGCTGCTGACCACCGCCGTCCTCGAGTCCACCACGAAACCCTTGTTGTGTACATCGGGCTGCAACGAGATGTTCGCCGTAAGATCGACGCCCGCCGCCTTCATCTTCTCGGCCCACTTCTCGCCGTACTCGAGGCTCTCGATCAGCCGCACATCAACGCCCGCCGCGACGCGCCCGGCAATGGCCCGGAGCAGCGTATCGTAGTCCCCGGTCCCATCCGACGACTCGATGTACTGAAGTTGGATGTAGAGCCTCTTCTGAGCGCCGTCAATGAGCTTGAGAATGTTGGTGAGGTACTGTCCCTTGGTCGCATCGCCCGCCAGCGTGTCCGGCGTCAGCAGTGGAGTGATCTTGAGGCTGATGTTCTTAAACACCTTCGCGGGCACCAGGCCGGCCTTCTTGGCTTTGAGAGCCGGCGGTGGAGGAGGATTCGATGCGGCGGCGGCTTTGGCGCGAGCGTCCGCGACCGCCGCGGTCACATCGCCCGCCTGTCCAGCCTGGTGTTGGCTCGCCGACACGAAGTCCTGATTCAGAAACGCCGCAAACACCTTGGCCAGTTGTGCGTCTTCAATAATGACATGCCAGTCGCGGTCTTCGGTAGACGGCGGCGATGCGAGGTCCGGCTGATTGCTGTTGTTGAGGTTGCCGCTTGACAACCAAAAGGCGGAGCCGTCGCGAACGATGACCTTGATGTGGTAGGCGTACGGGAACATCCACGCCGAGGCGAATGTGTCGCTTTGCACCAGCGCTCGCGCGATCTTAGCGCGGCTGCCCAGCGCCTGATCGAGGTTTTGCACTGTTTGCGCATCTGTCTGGTCACGCGTCGGATTCGGTGCCGGGTTGTCCAGCACCATCTGTAGCGTCTTGGTGCCACTGAGGACGCTCTCGAAGCTCTTGAGGATTCCCCCTGACGTGAAATCGTACATTCCGACAACCAGCGAGCGCTGCGTTCCGTTGAGAAAAGCCTCGAGTGTCGCCAGCCCGGCGTCCGGACTCACGTGCGCCGTGATCGTCGTGGTCGTGACGATCGGATCGAGCGGCGTGTTGGCGGCGGGCACATAAGGGATCTGTGGCTTCGCTGCTTGAGCCTTGAGCGCACGCTCCATCGCCGGCTGTTGCGCCATGCGCTGGACGAGGGCTTTCTGCGTCGCGCTCTTCGGGTCGTCGAGCAGCCGCCCGCTCGGCATCTCTCGTTCGAGCGGCCAGCTCGGCTCCTTGTCCGCCTGTCGTCCGTACGCCTGCGCCACAGCGGCGGCAGCCGGATCGTCGGCCCGCAGGCGCTGGTGCGCGCTCGCCTCCCGCACGTCCACCGGCACCTTCTCGATGGTTTCCGGAAGCAGTTCGTCCTTTGGGAGCCCGGCTCTCTTCGTGTGTACGGTCGCGACGATAGCCGGCCTTCCCGTCAGCTGGTGGTTGGAGATCTCGTACCCGGGCCGCACGGTCAGCACACCGGGCTTGCGAAGTCGGTGCAGGTTTTTTCTAATAACTCGGTCAATATTCACAGGCATGGTCTCATCCTCTGGGATTGATCCCCTGCTTTGCCATAGCATAGGACAAAAACATCCCGAATACCAGCCAAACTGTTAGTTGGGCAGGACTCCAGTCCTGCAGCGGGTCTCCAGACCCGCCTACTTGCCCCCCAGTGCCGTCACCAGCGCTTGCCCCTTCGGACTGCCCAAACCCGTGCATGCGTCCCATCCCGACCCGGCCTTGTAAGCCCCGTTGTTTCCCGCCGTAATATCGCTCAACGCGCTCGCAGCCTTCGCATAGAGCGTCGGGTTCAAAAACCCTACATGTGCCGTCCGTTGGGCATTGATTAACGCGATCAGTGCCGCCCACAGCGGCGCCACGGCGCTGGTGCCCCCAAAGACAGCGTCTTTCCCATCCACGTGAATCTGGTATCCGGTTGCCGGATCGGCATCGCCGGCGACATCCGGCACCCCGCGGCCCTTGAAGTGAGTCGAATTGACGGACACCGGCACGCCGGCACTGGCCTGATAAGCAGGCAGCGGGAAGTGATCGCTGACTCCGCCTCCGGTGGCGCCATTCCCGGCGCCGTCGTTCCACACCACCTCCGTCGAGATCTTTCCACCAGCCGACTCCAGGCGCGTGCCGCCGCACGCGAGCACGTTGGGGCTCGAAGCCGGAAAGTCAACATGGGCGGCGCCGTCGGCGACGTTGTCCGCGGAGCCGTTGTCGCCCGCGGCACAGCACACCGTTACGCCCAGCAAGCCCGCATCTTGGAAGGCCTGGTCGTAGGCGGTCAGAGACTGCACCGTCCAGGTCGATTCAGCGCCGCCCCAACTGATCGACACGATGGATGGCTGCCGCACATTGTCGTGCACCGCCGTGGTGATCGCGTCCAGGAAACCCTGGTCCGTGTTCGGCGCGAAGTAAACTGCGATCTTTGCTCCAGACGCTACGGCGCCGACCACCTCGATGTCGAGCAACACCTCGCCGTCGGCGCTGTTTGGATCTCCCACCGGCTGGTTGAGCGCGCCGTCCACCGAGACCGCGGTCACGCTGGGCGCTGGCTTGACCTTCACTTCCTTGAAATAGGCGGTGAGGTCCGAGGCCGTGTATCCGCCCCCAAGCTCGATCAGGGCGACCGTCTGCCCCGATCCGTTTCCGCCCGTCGGGAAACCGTAGAGCGCCGCGACTGCCTCCGCCGTGTAGGAAACGTCGCCGGCCGCCCTCCTTCCGATGCCTTCGATGCGTCGCCTGAAACACGCTCGCGCCTGTGGGCGCGCATCGAGGCCGAACACGCCGATCACGATGTCTCGAAGGTTGGTCGGGACCGACAATTCTCCGGTGCGCCCCCGATAGGTGCCCTGCGGAGACTGAAACACGCGCAATTGAGTCCCAAATGCCTCGTTCATATGCGCCACCGTCCCCGAGAGCATGATGCTCCGCCGCGACAGATCGATCTGGACTACGGTCAAATCGTTGTCCGCGGCGAACTGCTCGACCATGCTCACATCGGCTGGATCGGCGCCATAAAGCCCGGCGAACTCCTCGCGAGAAATCGGGCGCGACCCCTGAGGCGGTAACGCGGAACTCCTCCGCCGGACCACCACCGTCGCGCTCACCAGTTCCCTGGGATTCGCGACACCGATCACCGTGGAATCCGCCGGCGCTACACGCTCACTGCCGCGAACGGCTGCTTTCTCATCTGGCATGCACCCTCCGTAACCTGCCCTTCTAAAAGCAAGCTTACCAATGAAGGCGATCACGCGCCCCGGCGAAATCTTTCTCCCGAATCCTCACGTACTTCCACGCCTCTACCCCACGCGCTCGCGGCCCGGCCGCGCTAAGCTTCGGTCGGTGGCCAAACCCATGTAATATTGGCGATCCAATCCGGACGGCGAAGCAGCCGGGCTCGAAAACGCAAAATTGCACCATGAACCTAGATCCCAAAATCGGACAGCGAATTCATCTAAATTCGTCACATTCGACACCTCTTTCTCCGCGTCCCGTCGACGCCGACTGCCATCCCGACAGAGCCCGTCAGCGCCCGCCGAGCCTCCCGCGCGCCCCCTCGTTACAATGAAAGTTCAGATGCGGATCGCACTGGCGCAGATCAATACCACCGTCGGCGACCTCGAGGGCAACACCGCCCTCATCCTCCGCACCGCGCGCGAGGCGGCCGCCCAAGGCGCCGAACTCGCGGTCTTCCCCGAGCTCGCCATCTGCGGCTACCCGCCCCGCGACCTGGTCGAAAAGGAGAGCTTCCTCGACCGCACCGAAGAGCAACTGAATCGCCTCGCGAGCGAAACCGCCGGCCTTCCGCTCGCCCTCATCTGCGGATACGCCGGCCGCTCGCGCTCGCAAACCGGCAAGCGTGCCGCCAACTGCGCCGCCGTCATCGACCACGGCGAAATCGTCTTCCGCCAGACGAAAATGCTCCTGCCCACCTACGACGTCTTCGACGAAGCGCGCTATTTCGTCCCCGGCGAGCGCGAGTCGCTATTCTCGTTCCGCGGCCGCCAGGTGGCCCTCACCATCTGCGAGGACGCCTGGAACGACAAGCAGTTCTGGGAGCGCCGCCTCTATCGCCAGGACCCGGTCGAGGACATGGCCCGCGCCGGTGCGCAAATTCTCATCAGCATCAACGCTTCGCCCTATCACATCGACAAGCGCGCGCAGCGCCGCGACATCTTCACCGCCACCGCGCGCCGCTACAAAATGCCGCTCGTCTACGTGAATCAGGTGGGCGGTAACGACCAGCTTGTGTTCGACGGCACCAGTTTCGCC
>DATNLV010000371.1:0-5729 GCA_035602665.1 Bryobacteraceae bacterium
TGGTTCGGGCCATTTTGGTCACGTTGTCGATGTTGCGCGAGTGGATGATGGCGGTGTGCCGGTAGCCGTGCTCGGCCTGAAGCGCGGCTGCGATGGCCGCGTCCACGTCGGGAACGCGCACGATCGGGAGGAACGGCATCATCTGCTCTTCCTGCACGAAGGCGTGGTCGGCCTTGGTCTCGCCGAACAGGAGCGGGGTTCCTTCGGGGACCCGCACGCCGGCCGCCACCGCGAGAACCGACACGTCTTTGCCCACGAGTTCCTTGGTCAGGTGGGCACGGCCGCAACCGACGCCGTCGCCCTCGAAGCGGAACGCGGCGGCGGTGAGGCGCTCGATCGCAGCGGCATTCAGCTCGAAGGCCCCGGCTCGGCGCATGGCCGCCATGAAGGCGTCGGCCACCTTTGCCACGACGAAGACTTCTTTCTCGCCGATGCAGAGCAGGTTGTTGTCGAAGGCCGCGCCTTCGATGGTGAACTTCGCGGCGTTGTCGAGGTCGGCCGTTTCGTCCACCACCACCGGCGGATTGCCGGGGCCGGCCGCGATCACGCGCTTGCCGGACTTCGCCGCGGCCTTCACCACCGCAGGGCCTCCGGTGACGCAGAGCAGGTTCACTCCGGGGTGACGGAAGATTTCTTCCGCGGACCGGATGCTTGGCTGGCGGACGGTGGTGATGACGTTCTCGATGCCCACCGCCTGCTTGATCTCGTGGTTGAAGACTTGCAGCGCGTAGGCGGCCACTCCGGCGCCGGCGGGGTGCGGGCTGAAGACGGCGGTGTTGCCTCCGGCCAGAACGTTGATGGCGTTGCTGGCCATGGTCGGGGCCGAATGCGTGGCCGGCAGCACCATGCCGATCACGCCGAAGGGCGCGTGCTCGATGACGCAGAGGCCGGAGGCATCGCTGCGGGCTCCGCTTTGCATCGCTTCGACTCCCAGGACGTACTTCACGGCTTTGAGCTTCTCGATTTTGTGGTCGAGGCGGCCGAGGCCGGTCTCGTCCAGTTCCATGCGCGCCAGTTGATGAGACCTCTGCTCGCAGACCTGGCGGATGATGGCGATCATGCGGCCGCGGTCTTCGAGGCTCATGGCGGCCACGCGCTTCTGCGCTTGCGTGGCGGCCGCGACGGCCTGGTCTACGGTTTCGAAGACTCCGTCGCCGACGGAGATGCGGGGCGGGGCGGCGGCGGGCTGGGGCGCGGGTGGAGTCGGCTGCTCAGGGATCACTCGCAGCCTTTCGATGACAGCCTTGGCGATGTCGGCGATCACCTCTTCCCGGTTGAGCATTTACGGTTTCTCCAGCGCGGCGCCGTTCACTTCGACCGAGTCCACGATGCCGATGATGACCGCGTCGACGGGCGCGTCCTTGGTGGTCGCCGTCAGACGCGCCGAACTTCCTTGGGTGAAGAGCACGCATTCGCCGAGGCCCGCGCCCACGGTGTCGACCGCGACGACGGAGCTGCCCGAGGCGGCCAGCTTGCCCTCGCGGTTGACGTGGGGCTGGATGAGCAGGAGCTTCATCCCCTGAAACTTGGGGTCCTTCTGCGTGGCTACGATGCTGCCAATTACTTTTGCCAGGAACATGGTGGTCCCCTGGCCTATTTCGGCAGTACCGTTGCGAGGTTGTCGTGCGGGCGCGGGATGATGTGGACGCTCTTCACTTCGCCCACCAGGCGCGCCGCCGCCGCTCCGGCATCGACGGCCGCGCGCACCGCGCCGACGTCGCCGGTGACGAACACGGTCGCGAGTCCGCTGCCGATCTTCCTCCAGCCCGCGTACTGCACGGGGGCTGCTTTGAGCATGGCATCGGTGGCTTGCACCAGCGCCACCAGGCCCTTGGTCTCGATCATTCCGATTGCTGCATTCGCTGCGTTCGCCATGGTTTTCTCCTACTTCTTCAACATCGCCTCGATGAGGCCTTCATGCGGCCGCGCGATGACGTGCGCGGACACCAGTTCGCCCACCGCTTTGGCCGCGGTCGCTCCGGCATCCACCGCCGCGCGCACGCTGCCGACGTCGCCCTGCACCACGGCGGTGACGTAGCCCGCTCCGATCTGAATTGTCTGCAGCAGTTCCACGCTGGCCGCTTTGCACATGGCGTCGCAGGCCTCGACCAGGCCCACCAGGCCTTTGGTTTCGATCAGTCCTATCGCTTTATTCATGGCTTATACCTTCTTGGCTTGCTGCACGAATGACGGCAGCTCGTCGTGCGGCCGCGCGATCACTTGCACGCTGTTCACCTTCCCTACCTGGGCGGCGGCGGCGGCGCCCACATCGGTGGCGGCCTTCACTGCGGCCACGTCGCCCACAACGAACGCGGTCACGAGACCAGACCCGACGGTCTCCCATCCCGCAAAAGTGACATCCGCCGCTTTCAACATTGCGTCGGCGGCTTCGAACAAGGCCACGAGGCCTGTCGTTTCGACCATTCCCAGCGCCTGCTTCATGGTTTCCTTTCTCCTACTTTGTCAATTCGATTTCCTTCGCCAGATGCAGACCGCAGGCGTTGGCCTCGTCCGTATCCATGTGTACGTTCAACTTCGAGCGGTCGTCCACGCGGACGTGGACGCGATTGAAAGTGATGCCGGCGTCGCCACCGATGCGCAGCTTCATCAGGTCCCCGTGCTTCACGCCGAAGTGCGCGGCCTCGTTGGGATTCATGTGGACATGGATGGCGGCTCGGATGACTCCCTCGTTGAGCTTGATGACGCCGCGCGGTCCCATGATGTAAGCTCCGGGCGTGCCGGCGATGTCGCCGGACAGCCTTATCGGAATGTCGAGGCCTAGGCTGACGGCGTCGGTGAAGGCCAGTTCGACCTGGGATCGGCTGCGCAGGGGGCCGAGGACGCGCAGGTTCGAGATCAGGCGGCTGCGCGGGCCTACCAGAGTCACTGTTTCCTTCGCCGCGAAGTTGCCTTCCTGGAAGAGGGGGCGGTCGACTGTCAGTTCGTAGCCGGGGCCGAACAACGCCTCGAGATCCTCGCGGCTCAGGTGCATGTGGCGGGCGGAGGCATGGACCGTCAGGGTGGGGGCGATTTTCGTGTTGGTGCGGGCGAAGTACTCGAGCGTGATCTGGCGGACCAGGGTTTCGACTTCGGAGCGTTGGGGCGCGGCGCTCATGATTGCACCAGCTCCGCGGTGGCGCGGGCCACGATGCGCTCTTCGTCAGCGGGGAGGACCAGGATCGTGGTGCGGGAGGCGGCGGTTGAGATTTTGCCTTCGCCTCGGACGGCTTCATTGCGGCCCTTGTCGAGTTCGATGCCGAGCTCGGTGAGTCCCGCGCAGACGGCTTCGCGGATGGCGGCGCTGTTTTCGCCGATGCCGCCGGAGAATGTCAGCACGTCGGCGCCGCCGAGCTCGACCAGGAATGCGCCCAGGTAGTGGCGGACGGAGCGGACGAAAACGTCGATGGCGAGTTGGGCGCGCGGGTCGCCGGCGGCGGCGGCTGATGCGAGGTCGCGAACATCTCCGCTTGTTCCGCTGATGCCGGCCAGTCCCGATTCGTTCGCGAGGAGGCGCGCCATTTCGTCCACGCCGAGGTCTAGGCGCTTCATGACGTACAGAACAGCGAAGGCGTCGATGTCGCCGGTGCGGTTGTTCTGGGGCAGTCCCGATTGAGGGGACATGCCGAAGCTGGTGTCGACGGCGACTCCGCCGCGAATGGCCGCGACGCTGGAGCTTCCGCCGAGGTGACAGGAAATGTGGCGGAGGCCGGGGCGCTTCAGGAGCTCCAGCGCGCGCTCGCTGGCGGCGCGGTGGCTGGCTCCGTGGAAGCCGTAGCGGCGAACGCCCAACTCTTCGCGCCAGCGCCAGGGGACGGCGTAGGTGGTAGCGGCTTCGTCCATGGAGTCGAAGAAGGCGGTCTCGAAGAGCACGACGAGCGGCAGGTTGGGGAGGGCTTTCCGGAAGGCGCGGATGGCGGCGATGTACGGGGGGTTGTGGGCGGGGGCGTGGAAGGAGAATTCTTCCATGGCCCGCAGGACGCAGTCATCGACCAGGTGCGCGCCGCTCAGGGGACCGCCGTGGACGGCCTTGAAGCCGATTGCGCCGAAGGTCGTGGGTTCGCCGATTTCGGCCAGGCAGCGGCGGATGGCGCTGTCGTAGTCGGGGCAGGCGCTGCCGGGCTGGCCGATGCGCTCGACGCGTCCTTCGGCGAGCAGATGCTCGTGAGGCATGTCGAGGATGCGGTATTTGAAGGAGGTGCTACCGATGTTGGCGACGAGGAGCCTCATGGCTTGGCTGGTAATGACAGTTTACGTGCTAAATCAGTCAAAGTCAATCACCGTAGTGCTGGCTGACAAAACGAAGCCAATAAGCCTTTTATTTTCAACACCAGCAGGATAAGCGGCTTGCGGGGCTGAAGCCCGCCCCCCGCCTCGATTGACAGTGTAGAGTTGTCCTGCACCGGCGTGGGGGTGCAAGGTCTTGGAAGTGCTGGAGATGGTTGGGGATAGAGTTCGACGCCGCTGCTGATCCGTCAGATCCAGTCGCGGAAGAGTTCTTTCGAGGGGGCTGGGATGGTGCCGCTGGCCACGAGCATGCCTTCGGCGGCGGCTACTTTGCGGCCGGCTTCGACTGCGGCCTCGACGCTCGCGACGTCTCCGGTCATGACCACGAAGCCTTTGCCTCCCAGGGCCATCGCCAGATGGATGCGCAGGAGGGTTACGTTGGCGGTCTTGACGGCGGTGTCGGCGACTTCGATGATGCTGGCGGCGGAGAAGGTTTCGATGATGCCCAGGGCTCGGATCTCCGACGGCGCGATATCTACGGCGTTGGCGATGGCGGGGAAGACAGACGGATCGAGCTGCGAGATGGCTCGCTTTTCGATCAGGGCTCCGGGGGCCAGGCGGGCGCCGGCGTCGACGGCGGCCAGGATTGAGGCGACGTCGCCGGCCACGGCGATCAGGTACTTGCCGGAGCAGATGGAACGGGCCAGGAGCACTTCGACCG
The DNA here is from genome assembly GCA_035602665.1 of Bryobacteraceae bacterium. Lineage (GTDB taxonomy): Bacteria > Acidobacteriota > Terriglobia > Bryobacterales > Bryobacteraceae > DASWZN01. Next base: position 4,946 of record DATNLV010000371.1, read on the forward strand.
GGGCGGCTTTCAGCATGGCGTCGAGGGCGACGTGGCCGATTGCAACGCTTGTGAGTTCGAGGAGTCCGATGGAGTTGAGGTCAGGCATGAGATTCGATGACCACCGATCCGTTGACGCTTGTTACGACGCCGTCGATGCTGGCGTGAATGCGCGAGCCCAGGGTTCCTTCGGCGGGCGCGGCCAGCACGTCTCCGAGTTGCACGCGCTCGCCGGGGCGCACCACCGCCACCGCTGCGACACCGGCGTGCTGGCGCAGGGGCAGGGTCACGCGGCGGGGCGGCGGCAGGCGGTCCTCGAGCGGTCCGGTGTTCTGGAATTCGGTCAGGCCGAGGCGGGTCATGAGGCGGCGGATGGGCACTCGGCGAGAATCGGCCAGTGGGTGCGGTTGGATGTCCTCTGGCGTTCCGAGGAAGACCAGCCCTTGCTCGCGAGCGGCGGGCTTCGCCTGTACACAGACGTTCTTGGGATCGAGGTCCTCGGGGCAGGCGAACAGGGTGCAGAGGTTGCACTCGCAGCAGTAGAGCGTGCCGGCGATCATGCGGTCCTTGGGGCCGGTGAAGCCGAGGGCTTGCATGGCGCGGTGCGGCTCAATGGGGTGGCCGAGGAGGTAGCGGGGGCAGAATTCGGTGCAGAAGCGGCACTGGTCGCAGGCCGATCTGCCGATCCTTTCGATGTGCTTCCACTCGCCCTTGTGGCGCGCGAGGAGCGGGTGAGCAGCCGGCAGGACGACCAGGCCGCCGGTGGTTTTCGTGACGGGATCGTCGAGGCTGGCGGCCGGCTTGG
>DATNLV010000455.1:0-2412 GCA_035602665.1 Bryobacteraceae bacterium
CCGGACCCCCTTCTCAATGCACTCTTCGGTTTCCTTGCGCAGGTACTCCAGCAGAAGACGCATCAGCGCGGAGACTTCTTCGGGAGGACGCCGCCAGTTGTCCGAGGAGAACGCGTAGAGCGTCAGGGTGCGGATGCCGAGGCCGGGAGCCGCTTCGACGGCGCGGCGCACGGCCAGCGCTCCGTGGCGGTGTCCGGCGATACGAGGCAGCCCCCGGGCCACCGCCCAGCGTCCATTGCCGTCCATGATGATGGCGACGTGAAGGCCCGCGGGGCTTTCCGCCTCCTGCAAATAACTTTTCTTCATAAAGTCAATGCGCCAAAAAAAATGTGGGTCAGCGGTCCCGAGTGGCCCGAATGAGCGCCTCCATGTGATCGAGATAGCGCTCCAGCGCCTGCCGCCCCGGGTCGGTAAGACGGAACTCGGTCTTGGGCAGCCGGCCTTCGAAGAACTTAGTGCAGGCGATGTAGCCGGCCTCTTCGAGTTTCCGGGCGTGAACGCTCAGATTGCCGTCGGTGGTGGCGAGCAGTTTCTTCAGATCGTTGAACGTGAGGCGCTCATTGACCGCCAGCGCGGACACGATGCCCAGCCGCATGCGCTCGTGGATCAGGCGATCGAGGGCCTGCGCACCACCCACGGCGCGGCCGGAGATCTCGCCGAGCTCGCCCGTTTCCGCCGCTTCCGCCACCGGCTTGTTCCGCGCTGCGCCGCTCTTAGCCACCGAACCTCCTGGCGATGATGAATCCGAATACGACGTGAAAGCCTCCGAACGCGGCCGCCATCAGTCCGTCTCGCCACGCCCACGGCAGGAACAGCGCGACCGCGCCTTCGGCCATGAAGCACAGCCCCATCACCGGCACGATCCGCACGGAGAAGGCTCCTCCGGTCACGATGGCCGTACCGTAGAGGAGCATCCACATGCCGGGAATCGCACCCGGTAATCCCATTCGCTGAAGCGCCACGGTCAGCAAGGCGCCCACCACCATGGGCGGTGCGAAACTGAGAGCGAATCGCTTGCCGGGCATGGAGAGCAGCGGCTGCCGGGAGGCGCGCGCCTTGCGGATCGTAGCGCCGCCGGCGATGGCAAACGACAGCAGCGCTTCGCCCATCCAGACGGCCAACCACGCCTCCGCGCTGGTCTGCCGGCTGGCCAGGACGACGGCCAGAAACGCCGTCAGTCCCACGATCACCACTCCCCAGCCGGAGATGGCGGTGAAAGCCGTCGCGCTTTCCATGGTCTGGCGGATGAACCTCAGGTTGTCCATCGCCCGGGCGTGAATCGCGGCTGGTTCGGCCATCAGTGGTAGCTTACGCTCCGGCTCCGGTTCTGTCAAGTACTTTATGACACAAAGCAAGCGAGACGATTCACACATCGGTCACACTACTTTGATAACGCGATGTCCTCCATGGGCGCCCGCAGTGTGGCGCCCCCTTTTTTTAGGCCGCGCCGGCAGCAGCGCGTCCCTAGGAGCCGGGCGGGACGTCGGATGTCCGGCCGCCTTTCGCAATCCCCGCCAGCGTCGTCGTTTCCAGGAACTCTATGTAGGCTGCGCGGATGTCGCGCCATGACTCGTGTGCCGGGCAAGGATCCTCGTCGGTGCAGGATTTCCCTCCCAAAAGGCACGCGGGCTTGGCACGCGCCCCGTCGAACAGTTCCACGATATCCAGCAACCGGATTGTTTCAGGAGACTTACGCAATCGGTATCCACCCCCCGTTCCTCTCGCCGTAGTAAGAAGGCCTGCATTCCGCAGGGTTAACAGGATCTTGGAGAGGTAGTTGGCGGGGATTTGTGCGCTCAAGGCCAGGTCGCGTCCGAGCAGCGCATCCCCATTGGGGACGCGCGCCAGACCTACCAAGGCGCGGAGAGCATACTCACAAGTCGTAGAAAACATTATTTTCCTCGCGTGATGCGCGTTTGCGAGCCAGATTCACCAGGCCCCCCATAACTACAGGCGAACACGACGTACCGCTCTCAGTCAATTTACGTCTCTTAATATGTACTGCTAAACTTGACCCAGGCGGACTATAAACCGATTCAACACAGGACCTTGCGGACTACATTAAAAACCTCCACAGGGCGCCCTTCACCGGCCGCAGCAGCTCCGCTAAAATAGCTTTCGGTGACTCCGGGGGAATTTGACAAGCTCGTCGAGAAGGCCATGACCGTCGTCCCGGCGCGGTTTCGCCGCCGGCTGCACAATGTAGCCTTCATCGTGGAGGCGGAGCCGCCGCGCCCGGGGTTACTCGGTCTTTATCAGGGCCGGCCATTACCGCGCCGCAGCACGGCGGACAGCTTCACCCTTCCCGACCGCATCACGCTCTACCAGGGGCCGCACGAGCGCCTCGCGCGGGACCGGCGGGACCTGGTGCGGCTGGTCCGCGAGACCATCTGGCCCGAGGTGGCGCACTAC
>DATNLV010000515.1:0-2676 GCA_035602665.1 Bryobacteraceae bacterium
AAACCCAGCCGCACCCAGCCGCGGCCGCCAGGGAGCGGACCCGTGTCACTTCCCGTCGCCGGCTTCCACCCGTTCCGCCATCTCCAGGAGCTTCCTCACCGTGTTTAGGTTCCTGCTCGTGCCCGGCGTCTTGAGGGCCCGCTCCACCTGGGCCATCGACAGTTTCGGGCGGGCCATTCCGTTTGGGAAGTAGACGTAGACTTCGCGGCCGCTGATCCGCAATTCCTCGGGTTCGGCCTTGATCGCCAGCACCTTCTCGACCGCCTCGGCGCTGGGCTCGCCGGCCAGAAAGCTGACCGCAAGCCTGCTCGGCTCCAGACCCGGCCGCGAGGCGAACGGATTGCCGGCGATTGCCTCACGCATCTCGGTGGGCGTCCGCAGAATGACGTCGGAACGAAATCCGCAGTGGCCCTCGATGGCGTCCTCGATCTTCTTTCCGAGGCGCGCGAAATCCCGGCCCGTGGTCTTGAAAATCACGTTGCCGGAGTTAATGTAAGTCTGCACGTTCCGCAGCCCAAGCGATTCATACAGCGCCTTCAGCTCACTCATCTGGACCTTGCGGTGCCCGGCCAGGTTGACTCCACGCAACATCGAGATGACAACGCCCATATGAATCGGCTCAGGCGTGCGCCTGGCGCTGCTTCTTGTAGACCTCGCGCACTTCGCGGATCTGGCGAGCGTGGGCCTCGGCGTGCGACGCCATGGATTCCAGGTGCCGCTGGAGCGTGATGGGGCCGCGTTCGCTGTGGTTGCCGGTGCGCTCGAAAACCGGAGCCGGCAAGTCCTTGATCAGCTCGTAGTTCTCCCCGCGCAGGCGGCGGAAGGTCTCGATCGATTCGGAAGTCTTGCGGCGCGTGTAGTCCAGGTTCTTGGCCCAGGCATCCTGGTCGAAAGCCATCAGAGTAGGTTTGTCCTCGGCGATGATGCGGCGGAAGCGATCGGCCGCAACGATTTCCGAATCGGCGATGTGGGCGACGATCTGCCGCAGGCTCCACTTTTCCGGAGCGGGCGCGTAATCCAGCTCGGGGCCGGCGGCTCCGGTCATGGCGGTCGCAATCAGCTCCGCCCCGCGGCGAAAGCGCTCGATCAGTTCTTTGAGTTCGCTCATTGGTGTCCCCTCCCTTAAATGCCAGCGTAGCGCAATGCTAGGCGGGGCATGGCAGGCAGTGCCTGAACGGTGCGTTGAAACACCGGACCGCCTAAAAGTTCGATTTGTCGCAAGGGGCTAAATCCTTATCGCTTCCAGGAGCAAGCAACTGAATCCGACTTGTATCCGAGGAATCAGAAGGAACCAGAATCACGATCACCTGATTTCGGGTGTATGCCGCTCGCACTTTGGTGGAGGCAGTTTTGTAGCCAGCGGCTTCGACTGTGAGAGGTTCGTATGAATGCATTGGGTCTGTGGTTCCCGACTCCAGAAAGCATCCATGGGTCCCCGATACCGTGCGCCAGTATTGCTCCATGCTCGTCAGGTGAATCTTCGCGCCCGCAACCGGTTCCCCGCGTAAATCGCGAACCACGCCCCTGACGCGTACGGCTCCATCGCACCCCACGAGAACGAAGAGAAAACCAACGATGGCGAGTCCTAGCACCGCACGGTATTTGGCTTCCCGCATCACGCCATCAGTCTAGCAGTGGATTGAAGGAGCTTTCAGGCCAGCAGTTCAACTCAACGCACCTTTCAGGCAGCACCGCATGGCATGATGGGGACGAGAATCATGTCCTCCGCGCCCTTGTTCGACGAGCGCCCGCCGTTCGAGCGCGAGCGGCTGGCAGCGAAACTCGGCGCGCTCGCCGCGCAGGGGATTCTCATCGGCACCAGCTCCTGGAAATATCCGGGCTGGCTGGGACAGATCTACACGCGCGAGCGGTACCTCACGCGCGGCGGCTTCTCGACGCGCCGGTTCGAGGTCGAGTGCCTGGCCGAGTATGCGCAGACCTTCCCGATCGTGTGCGGAGACTTCTCCTTCTACCAGTTCCCATCGGAGCAGTTTTGGCGGAAGCTGTTCGGCTCGGCGCCGGCCAGCCTGCAATTCGTCCTGAAGGTTCCGGAGGAGATCACAGCGCGGGTGTTCCCCACGCACGCGCGATATGGGCCGCGGGCCGGCCTGCCGAATCCGGCGTTCCTGGACGCGGCTCTTTTCGAAGAGGGCTTTCTTAAACCCCTCTCCGCCTGGCGCGGCCAGATTGCCGCGGTGATTTTCGAGTTCGGGGCGTTCTCGCAGAAGTCGTACGCGTTTATCGAAGACCTGGACCGGTTCCTCGCGGCCCTGCCGCAGGGGCCCCGCTACTCGGTCGAGGTCCGCAACCCGGAGTTGCTCGGTCCGGAGTATTTCCAATGCCTGAAGAGCCACGGCGTGGCCCACGTCTTCAACGCCTGGGCGCGCATGCCGGAGCTGGGCCGTCAGATCCAGATGCCGGACGCCTTCACGACGGATTTCACGGTCTGCCGCGCGCTGCTACGGCAGGGGAGAGCGTATGCCGAAGCGGTCGAGCTCTTCTCGCCTTACGAGCAGATCAAGGATCCGAACCCGGAAGGCCGGCAGGCAATCCGCGACCTGATGGCCTGGGCCCGCGACAAGAAGCGCGCCGCGTTCATTTTCGTAAACAACCGCTTCGAAGGCAACGCGCCGGGAACGATCGAGGCGGTGGTGGACTGAGGAGGCGGTGCGGTTC
>DATNLV010000525.1:0-10504 GCA_035602665.1 Bryobacteraceae bacterium
CCTTCAGCAGCTTCACGATCTCCGCCCCGCCATTGCGCGTGCGATCCACCAGCCGCTCGATGGTCGCCGCATCCAGCAGCTCGGAAATCGGAATGCCCGAGACGCTGGTGAACCGCACCAGCGGAACCATGGTGTCCCCATGCCCGCCCAAAACCATGGCCGTCACGTTCTCGACCGATACCTGCAGCTCGCGCGCGATGAACGTCCGGAAACGCGCCGCATCCAGCACGCCCGCCATGCCGATCACCCGGTGCTTCGCGAACTTCGAAACCTTCAGCGCGGTCCAGCACATCGCATCGAGCGGATTGGTCACGATCACAAGGATGGCGTTGGGTGAATACCGCGCGGCCTGTTCGGTGGCGGCGCGCACGATCTCGTAATTGGCCATCAACAAGTCGTCGCGGCTCATGCCCGGCTTGCGCGGAAATCCCGCCGTGATGATCACCAGGTCGGAGTTGGCCGTGGCCTCGTAATCGTTGGCGCCCGTCAGCAGGACGTCGTAGCCCTGCACCGGGCCCGATTGCAGCAGGTCGAGAGCCTTGCCCTGCGGCACGCCCTCCACAATATCCACCAGGACCACGTCCGCCAGTTCCTTCTCCGCGATCCGCAAGGCGCAGTTCGCGCCGACATTGCCGGCACCCACCACCGTAACTTTCTTTCGCATGGGTAGCTCCCTCGAGGTTGAGTAAGTTCGAAAGCTGCAATCATTATACCCTCAGGGCGGCGGGCTTCAGCCCGCGCGGGACTTCGGTCCCGCACTGAGCTACAATCCTCATTGGATGCGCCAGCGGATCATCATTATCGAGGACGAGGCGGACATCGTCGAGATGGTCCGTTACAATTTCCGCAAGGAAGGCTTCGAGGTCGAAAGCTACACCCGCGGAAAGGACGGACTCGAAGCCGTGCGGCGCATGCCGCCTGACCTCCTGCTCCTCGATATCATGCTGCCCGACGAAGACGGCTTCTCCATCTGCCGCCGCCTGCGTGCCGATGACCGTCTCCGTTCCCTGCCGGTGATTTTCCTCACCGCCCGCGGCGAGGAGATCGACCGCATCGTCGGCCTCGAGATCGGCGCCGACGACTACGTGGTCAAGCCCTTCAGCCCTCGCGAGCTGGTGGCCCGGGCGAAGGCCATCCTCAGGCGGCAGGAGCGTGCAGCGGCCGACGTGGGCGAAGTGGTCGAGATCCGCGGCCTGCGCCTCGACGCGCGCACCCAGGACGTGAGCGTGCGTGGAGCGGCCGTCGACCTGAGCGCCCTCGAATTCAAGCTGCTCCACTTTCTGGCCTCGCATCCCCGCCAGGTCTTCAGCCGCGAGCGCCTGCTCGACGAGGTCTGGGGCCGGGATTGCTCCGTCACCCTGCGAACCGTGGATGTCCACATCCGCCGCCTGCGCGAGAAGATCGAGCAGCAGCCCGAGAGCCCGGAGTACATCGGAACCGTGCGCGGCGCCGGCTATCGTCTGATGGCGGAGCCCCAGGAAGCCTAGTGTCGCCCCCTTTCGACAGCTCGGCCTTGGCTCATTCTTTGTCTTCCATTCGTGTCCATTCGCGTTCATTCGTGGCCAATCTTGTTTTAGCCGAGGCAGGAACCTAGCGTGCCTTTCCGCAGCCCCATCTTCCGCAAGCTACTGGTCAGCGCTTTCGCCCTCATCGCGCTCACCATCCTGATCCTCGACTTCTTCCTCACGCGCGACGCCGCACGCCGCGAGACCGCCGCGGTGGAGCGGATGCTCGCAGCCGAAGCGCACGTGCTGGCCGGGGATCTCGCGACCGCGGATCCCGGGCGCCTGGAGGCTTGGGCGCGGGCGGCCGAGGCCCGTGCGCAGAATGCGCGCATCACCGTCATCACACCCACCGGCCTTGTGCTCGCCGACTCCCAGCACGACCCCGAGACCATGGAGAACCACGCCGGCCGGCCGGAGATCCAGGAGGCCCTCAACGGCCACACCGGCGCCTCCATCCGCCACAGCGTCACCCTCGACCGCGACCTGTGCTACGTCGCCATTCCCGCTCACGCCGGAGCCTCGCCCGCGGTTTTGCGTCTCGCGCTCCCGCTCCAGGAGCTCGATGTCGCCATCGCCGCGGTCCGCAAGCGAATCTACGGAGCGTCGCTGGCCGCCCTGATCGCCGCCCTGGCGATGGCCTATTTCTTCTCGCGCACGTTCACCCGGCGCATCCGCCGCTTGCAGGCCTTCGCCGAGAGCCTGCTCGGCGCCCGCGCCTCCGAGGTTCTGGAGCGCGATTCCGACGACGAGCTGGGTGCGCTCGCCACCTCTCTGAGCACCACCTCCGTCCAGCTGCGCGAGCTGGTAGACAAGCTCAGCCTGGAATCGGCGCGCCGCGAAGCCATCCTCGCCAGCATGGTGGAAGGCGTCCTCGCCGTGGATAACGAGCTGCGCGTCACCTTCTGCAACGAGTCCTTCGCGCGCGCCCTGGGCGCACCCTTGCCCGTGCCCGAACACCTGCCCCTGCTCGCGCTGGTGCGTGACCCGTCGTTCCTCGACCTGCTCAGCCGCGTCATTGTGACTCACGAATCCATCAAGCAGCGCATGCAACTGGCCGCGGCCGACGGTCGCGCCTTCGAGGTCCAGGCCGCCCCGCTGGCTCTGCGCTCCCGCCGCGGGGCTATCGCGATCCTGCACGACATCACCGACCTCGAGCGCCTGGAACGCATCCGCAAGGACTTCGTCGCCAACGTCTCGCACGAGCTGCGCACGCCGCTCACAGCCATCCGGGGCTACGCCGAAACGCTTTTGGACGGCGCGCTCGAGGACCAGGAGAACAACCGTAAGTTCCTCGAAGTCATCCGCGCCCACGCCATCCGCCTCAATAACATCTCTTCCGACCTGCTGGTGCTCTCCGAGCTTGAATCCGGCCAGGTTGTGGCGGCTCCCGAGCCGGTCCCGATCCACGCCGCCCTCGATGCCGCCATACGAACCCTGGAATCGGAAGCGCGCGTGCGCACCGTGACGCTACAGGCCGGGGACTTGGGCGGCGGCCACGTCATCGGCCACCGCATTCGCCTGGAGCAGGCCTTCGTCAATCTGCTCGACAACGCCGTCAAGTTCAACCGGCCCGGAGGCGAAGTCCGCATCGAGACCAGCCGCACCCCCGAGGGAAAGGTCCGCATCGCCATCGCCGATACCGGCATCGGCATCCCCTCCGAGGACCTGCCCCGCATCTTCGAGCGTTTCTACCGCGTGGATAAAGCACGCTCGCGCGAGGTAGGCGGCACCGGCCTGGGCCTCTCGATTGTCAAGCACGTCATCGAGCGGATGAACGGCACCGTAACCGTCGAGTCGCAGTTGGGAAAAGGCTCGGTGTTCACCGTGCTGTTACCCATCGCGGAGTAAGGCAGACCGCCGGGCACGCGGTCCTATTGAGCCACCGCGAAATGGTCGTGGCGGTTCTTTTGCCAGCACTCCTCATTGGCCTCGGTGCATACCGGCCTTTCCTTGCCATAGCTGACGGTCTTCAGCCTGTCGGCGGGAACGCCCAACTGCACCAGGAAGTCCTTGGCGGCTGCGGCGCGACGGGCGCCCAGGCCTATGTTGTATTCGGCCGATGCACGCTCGTCACAATTCCCTTCGATCTGCACGACCCCATCCGGGATCTCGGCGAAGATTTGCTTGAGCGCCTCGGCATCGTGGGTCAGCACGGCGCTGGCGTCTTCCCGAATCTTGCTCTTGTTGAGGCCGAAGTACACATCCTGCACTTCGGTCGCAAGAAGCTCGCTGAGGGTCTTCTTGGGCACCGGTGTCGGCGTCGGCGCGGGCGGTGGCGGCGGCGGCGGTACCGTCACGTTTACCGTGCCGGTTGCGGTGTCGCTGCCTCCCGGTCCGCCGGCCGTCAGCGTGTACGTCGTGGCATCGCCCGGACAGACCTGGCGCTCACCACGGGCGTTGACAGCGCCGATTCCGGGCGCGATCGAAATCTCGGTAGCATCGCTGACCGACCAGCGTAACGTGGCGCACTGGCCCTGCTGGATTGTGCCGGGTTCCGCCGAGAACTGAATCGCCGGCTTGGGCGCTGGTGTCGGTGTCGGCGTCGGTGTCGGCGCCGGTGTGGCAACCTCCGGCGCTGGCGGAGGCGCGGGCGACGTTAGTTTCGTCACGCAGTTCCCGCAGCCGGCCGCGAACAGAATCGATGAAACAGTCAGCAACAGAGCACTGGTCTTTTGTCTGGTCATCCTGAAGTGCCTCCCGTGGGTCGGCCCCGCACATCCGCGACGGATTCAACTGTGCCGGAGTCTGCTAGAGCGCCCAGGCGTCGTAGCCCCTTTTCCATCTGGCCTCGCGGCCCAGATCAGCTTACCACAAGGGTTGTAATTTGGAGCCGCAAACTGGGCTGCATTCCTTCCACCTACCTCGCCGGCACCGGCAGCGCTTGAGGTTTCACATTTCTGTAACGTGGACGTAATCTTTGTTTCACTCACCCCCGATAGGCTGTTAGCCATGCAACTGAGACTCTTGTGTGCGTTTGTCACACTCACATTCGCGTTGCCTTGCTTCGCTCAAAGCGATATAGACACGCTACGGCAGCAGATAGCAGCGCAACAAAAACAGATAGAAGACTTACAGCGGACTCTTGAAGCGCAGCAGAAGATGCTTCAGCAGCTTACCGCCGCTCAGCCAGTGGCCCCGGCAGCCGCGGAAGCCGCGCCGGAGGCCAAGCCCGCTGAAGGCGCAAAAGTGTCCGCGCCCCTCTCGTTCAAGATCGGCGATTCGGAGTGGACACCCGGCGGGTTCATGGATTTTACCAACATTTATCGCTCCAACAATATCGGGAGCGGCATCGGGACCTCATTCAGCGGGGTTCCGTTCGGCAACACGGCCGCGGGCGTAAACCCCGAGGATCGCCTCAGCGCGCAGAACTCGCGCCTTACTCTGAAGATCACCAGCAAGGTGTTTAACACTGACGTCACGGGTTACCTCGAGTCCGACTTCTTGGGCAATGCTCCCGCCAACCTCAACGTCACCAGCAACGGCAACGTGCTTCGCATGAGGCTGTATTGGGTCGATCTGGTCAAGTGTAACTTCGAAGTTCTGGCCGGACAGTCCTGGAGTATGTTGACTCCCGGACGCAAGGGCATCTCTCCGGCTCCCTCCGACCTCTTCTACTCTCAAGACATAGACACGAACTACCAAATGGGCCTGATCTGGACCCGCGCTCCTCAGATCCGGTTGATCTATCACGCCAGCAAGGATTTCGCTCTCGGCTTCGCGCTCGAGAATCCGCAGCAGTTCGTCGGCACCGCGGCCGTGATGCCGTCCCTGGTCGGCACCCAGCTCGATGCCAACGCAACCACAAGCACACCGAACATTCATCCGGATGTCCAGGCCAAAATGGCCTACGACGCGCAGTACGGCGGCCGCCAGGTCCTCCACCTGGAAGCCTCCGGTGTCTTCCGCACCTTCCGTATCGCCGGCGCCGCTCCGGCCCTGGCGCATTCCGAGATTCACGGCGGCGGCGGATCCGTGAACGGCATTCTCGAGCCGGTGAAGAATTTCCGCCTCATCGCCACGTCGTTCTGGAGTTCCGGTGGCGGGCGCTACATTGGCAACGTCAACGCTCCGGATGTCGTGGTGCGCGCCAACGGCACGCTCTCCGGTGTGCACTCGGGTTCGGGCATCGGTGGCTTCGAGGCCCAGGCGAGTCCCAAGCTCCTGCTCTACGGCTACTTCAGCGCCGCCTACATCCGGAGGAACTGGGGCGTCCCGGCATCCGGTACCGCCCTGCTCGGCTACGGCTTCCCCGGCTCTGCCAACTCGGCCAACCGCCTGTTGGAAGAGGGGACCGTTGGATTCACGTACTCCTTCTGGAAGAACCCCAAGTACGGGGCGCTCCAGCTGATGAACTCGTATTCGTACCTTTACCGCGTGCCCTGGGCCCCGCCGACAAGCGGACCGGTCAACGCCCATTCGCACATGGTCTTCACCAACCTGAGGTACCTGCTTCCGTAGCGTGGCCTCTCGCACCGAACCGCAACCGTCGGGGAGCGGTCCGCTCGCTCACGCTCGCGGTTCGGTGCTCCGTTACACACTATTCACGGGGCCTTAACAGTTTTGTAACAAACGATCGAAAGAATGGAGAAAGACGACAGCATGAGGAGTATCCTGACAATCGCCCTACTGTTGCTGGCGCTCACCGTGTCCGGCTTCGGCCAGACGCTCATTAACGGCGCCGGTGCTACTTTTCCGTATCCCATCTACTCCAAGTGGTTCGACGAATTCCACAAGCTCCACCCCGACACTCAGATCAACTACCAGTCCATCGGCTCGGGCGGTGGCATCCGCCAGCTCACCGACGGCACCGTCGATTTCGGCGCTTCCGACATGCCGATGAATGACGAGCAGTTGGCCAAGCAGAAGGTTCCGGTGCTGCACTTCCCCACCGTGCTTGGCGGAGTGGTTCCCACTTACAGCATCCCCGGCGTCACCGCGGAATTGAACTTCACGCAGGAAGCGCTGGCCGGCATTTTCCTGGGAACGGTCAAGAAGTGGAACGACCCTTCCATCGCGAAGGCCAACCCGGGCGTGAATCTGCCGGGCGACGACATCGTCGTAGTGCATCGCTCCGATGGCAGCGGGACCACCTTCATCTGGACCGACTTCCTGTCCAAGGTCAGCCCGGAATGGAAATCCAAGGTCGGCGCCAACACTTCGGTGAGCTGGCCGGTCGGCTTGGGCGCGAAGGGCAACGAAGGCGTGGCCGGGATGGTAAAGAGCACTCCCGACTCCCTCGGCTACGTCGAGCTGATCTACGCCGTCCAGAACAAAATGCCGTACGGCCGCGTGCGCAACAGCTCGGGCGCGTTCATCAAAGCCGAACTGGCTAGCGTTACAGCAGCCGCCGCCGGAGCCGCCGCCAATATGCCGGAGGACTTCCGCGTTTCCATCACCAACGCTCCGGGCAAAACGGCCTATCCGATTTCGAGTTTCACCTGGCTGCTGGTGCCCACCAAGATCCAGGACCCAACCAAGCAGAAGAACCTGGTCGAGTTCCTCCATTGGATGCTCGGTCCGGGCCAGAAGCTGACCGAGGCGTTGTCTTACGCCCAACTGCCGAAGAACGTGGCTGCCAAAGAGGTAAAGGCCATCTCGAAAATTCAGTAGCATGGCGAGCGCCGCAACTACAGCCGGACCAATCCAGGGCACCTCCCGTGCCCGCGGCTTCCTTCACCGTCTCAAGGCGGGGGACGCCGTGGTGCACGGGATCACCTTCGTATTCGCCGCCACCGTCATCGCGATCGCAGTCCTGCTGGTGACGCAGCTCTGGGGGCAGTCGGCGCTTTCGCGCGCCAAGTTCGGCTGGAGCTTCTTCGTCGGCCGCACCTGGGACCCGGTGGCGGGCGAGTTCGGTGCCCTGCCGTTCATCTACGGTACCGTCATGACATCCGCGCTGGCGTTGCTCATCGCGGTTCCGCTCGGACTTGGCTCGGCAATCTTCCTCGCCGAGATGGCCCCGCCCCGCATCTCCGACGCCCTGACCTTCGTCATTGAGCTGCTCGCCGCCGTCCCGAGCGTCATCTATGGTCTGCTGGGCGCCTTCCTCCTGGTCCCCCTCATGCGGACCGTAGTTCAGCCCGCGCTCATAGCAACCCTGGGCTACCTGCCGGAATTCAAGGGACCGAACTACGGCGTGGGCGTCCTGACGGCGAGCGTCGTGCTGGCGATCATGATTCTGCCTTTCGTGGTTTCGATTTCGCGCGAGGCCCTGATGGCGGTGCCGCGCGAGCAGCGGGAAGGGGCGCTCGCGGTCGGCGCCACGCGCTGGGAGTCCACCTGGCAGGTGGTCGTCCCCTTCGCCCGTCTGGGAATCGCAGGCTCGGTTTTTCTCGCGCTCGCACGGGCGCTCGGTGAAACCATGGCCGTCACCATGGTGATCGGGAACGATCCCAAGATCAGCTCTTCTCTCCTCGCTCCCGGCTATTCCATCGCCGCCGTCATTGCCAACGAGTTCACCGAAGCCACCTCCGACCTCCACCTCAGCGCATTGGTGGAGCTCGCCCTGGTTCTGTGCCTGCTCACCATCGTCATCAACGGCCTCGCCCGGCTCCTGATTCTCGCCACCACGCGCAAAGGGACGGCCCAGCCATGACCTGGCGCAAGCTCGTCAACATGTCGATGTTCGGCATCACCGCGCTGTGTACTCTCGTCACCGTCTCGACGCTGTTCTTCATTCTCGGCGCTCTGATCTATCATGGGGCCACATCCCTGAACTGGGCGTTCTTCACCAGGCTGCCGGTCCCGGTCGGCGAAACCGGCGGCGGAATGGCCAACGCGATTGTAGGCACCGGCAAGCTTCTGCTGCTGACCATCCTGATGGGCGTGCCCGCCGGCTTCATCGGCGGTGTGTACCTGTCGGAGTTCGGAGGCGCCGCGTTCTCTTCCGTCGTCCGCTACACGGCGGACCTGTTGAACGGCGCACCTTCGATCGTCATCGGCATCCTCGCCTACGCGCTGGTGGTCAAGCGCATGGGCCACTTTTCCACCTTCGCCGGTGGATTCGCACTGAGCCTGATCGTCATCCCCATCACCCTCCGCAGCACCGAGCAGTTTCTGCGGGTCGTCCCGCAATCGCTGCGCGAAGGAGCCCTGGCCTTGGGCGCCAGCAAGTGGAAAGCCGTGGTCACCGTGGTCATCCCGGCGGCCATGCGCGGCGTTCTCACCGGCACCATTCTGGGCGTGGCGCGCGTGGCGGGCGAAACCGCCCCGTTGCTGTTCACGGCCTTCGGCAACCCCTACTGGAGCGCCGGCTGGCTGCACCCCACGTCGGCCCTGCCGATGATGGTCTACACTTACGGTCTGGCGCCCTATGAAGATTGGCACCGTCAGGCCTGGGCCGCCGGCCTGGTCCTGCTGGTCATGATGCTCATTGCCAACATCGGCGCGCGGCTGATCCTGTCTCCGAGAGGAGCGCAAAGCACTTGAATATGGCAGCCATGGCGAATCCCCTCCGTATGAACGACCCACCGAAGGAGAACCCGGCCGCCGCCCGGCCCGAGCAGGCAGCGGCGCCGCGGGAGAAGCTTCGCGTCGCGGGCCTGAACTTCTACTACGGCACCGCGCACGTGCTCCACAACATCGGCCTCGACATCCCTCCCAACAAGGTCACTGCCCTGATCGGACCTTCCGGCTGCGGAAAGTCGACCTTCCTGCGGACCCTGAACCGCATGTACGAGACCGTCCGCAACGCCCGGGCCGAAGGCGAAGTCACCCTCGATGGCGAGGACGTCCTGACCATGGACGTGGTGCAACTGCGGCGCCGCGTGGGAATGGTGTTCCAGAAATCGAATCCCTTCCCCAAGTCGATCTTCGACAACGTCGCCTACGGTCTGCGCCTCAACGGCTGGATGCGCAAGTCCGCGCTCGAAGAGGCCGTCGAGCGGAGCCTCCATCGCGCCGCCATCTGGGACGAGGTGAAGGACCATCTCCACGAGTCCGCCTACGCCCTCTCGGGCGGGCAGCAGCAGCGCCTTTGCATCGCCCGGGCGCTGGCCGTCGAGCCCGAGGTCCTGCTGCTCGATGAGCCCTGCTCCGCGCTCGACCCCATCGCCACCGCCAAGATCGAGGAGCTGCTGTTCACCCTCAAGGACAATTGCACGCTGGTGATCGTCACGCACAACATGCAACAGGCCGCGCGCGTCGCCGAATTCACCGGCTTCTTCCTGCTCGGGAAGCTGATCGAATTCGACAAGACCGAAATCATCTTCAAGCGTCCCAGCAAAAAAGAGACCGAGGATTACATCACCGGCCGGTTCGGGTAAACTGGAGCCGCGGGAGCCGATTTGCGTCACTTCATAGAAGAACTCGACGAGCTGCAAAAGAAGCTGCTCGAAATGGGCGGGCTGGTTGAATCCGGCGTCCACAACAGCGTTCTCTCGCTCACCGAGCACAACGAGACGCTGGCGCAGGAAGTTCTGCGCAACGAGGCGCGCATCAACCAGATGGAGATCGAAGTCGACGACTTCGCCGTGGGACTGATGGCGCTCTACCAGCCCATGGCCCGCGACCTGCGCTTCCTCACCGCCGCCATCAAGATCAACGCCGACCTGGAGCGCATGGGCGACCTCGCCGTCAACATCGTCGAGCGCGCGCTGTCGCTCATATACCAGCCGCCCGTCAAGCCGCTGATCGACATCCCGCAGATGGCCAAGCTGGTCGAGTCGATGGTGCGCCGCAGCCTGGACGCCTTCGTGAAGCGCGACCCGGAGCTCGCCCGCGCCGTCCTGCTCTCCGACGACGCCGTCGATGAGCTGCGCGACGCCATCTACCACGAGCTGATCGGCTTCATGGAACGCGACTCCCGAACCGTCTCGCGCGCCGTCGACCTGATGTTCGTCGCCCGCAACCTCGAGCGCATCGCCGACCACGCCACCAACATTTCCGAGGACGTGCTGTACCTGGTGCAAGGCGTCGACGTCCGCCACCACGCCGAGGCGCGCAGCTCACAAGGGTGAGCTGCGCAGCAGTCAGCTTTCAGCCTTCAGCTGTCACTCTCA
>DATNLV010000561.1:0-2306 GCA_035602665.1 Bryobacteraceae bacterium
AGCTTTTCCGTCTTGCCTGTCCATCCCGGCCCCGCGAGCGTCAGCGAGCGGCCCCGTGTCCGTCTTCTCCCATTCGTGTCCATTCGTGTTCATTCGTGGCCAAAGCTTTTCCGTCTTGCCTGTCCATCCCGCCCCGCGAGCGTCAGCGAGCGGCCCCGTGTCCGTCTTCTCCCATTCGTGTCCATTCGTGTTCATTCGTGGCCAAAGCTTTTCCGTCTTGCCTGTCCATCCCGGCCCCGCGAGCGTCAGCGAGCGGACCGGTGTCCGTCCTGTTCCATTCGTGTCCATTCGTGTTCATTCGTGGCCAAAGTTTTTTCGGTTCCTTGCCTGTCCACTAAAAACAAAACCCCGGCCCCAGGGACCATCCCTGGGACCGGGGCGCAGTGTGCGACGGGAAAAATGAATCTAGTTGCGGACCGGCTCGAAGTACCCTTGCGCCAGTTCCGGCTTGGCTTCGAGCGCCTTGCTCCAGCAAGCCTTCGCGTCTTCTTCCTGACCCAGCGACTTCATGACATGTCCCAGGTTCAGCAGCGCTTCCGCGAAATCCGGGTTTTCCGAGAGCGCCTCGCGATACAGCCGCGCCGCTTCGTCGGCCTGCCCCGCTTTTTGCAGCAGCAGCCCGGTGTTGTAAAGCAGTTCCGGCGTCCGCTCGCCCAGATCGACGAGCCGGCCGTGGAATTCGAGCGCCTGGTCCAGGTCGCCGCGCTCCAGAGCCAGCGCCGCCAACCCGCGCAGCGCGTCCAGCGACTTCGGATCCGAGTTCAGCGCCTGCTCGTAAACCAACTGAGCCAGGTCGCGGTCGCCCATCTTCCAGTACGCCAGCGCCAGGTTCATCTGCGCTTCGATCCAGTCTTTGCGCTTCTTCAAGCAGGTCTCGAAGGCCTCCGCGCTGCCCCGGTAATCGCCCCGTTGCAGCCGCACGTAGCCCAGCCGGAACCGCGCTTCGTGGTTCTCCGGATCTTTGTCGAGCACCTTCATGTAGGTCTTCTCGGCCTCGTCCTGCTCGCCCGATTGCTCGAGCACGAGCGCCAGGTTCCACAGCGCCGCCACCGCGTTCGGATCCAACCGCACCGCCTCGCGATACGCGTCCTTCGCTTCCTTCAACGCGCCCAGTTCCTGGCGCACGATGCCCAGGTTGGTGTACGTCTGCGAAGACTGCGGCCTCACCTTGATGGCCTGCTGATACGCATCCGCGGCCTGTTGCAGCCGCTGCGCCTTCTGGTGCGCCAGGCCCAGGTTGAACCAGCCTTCGAAGTGGTTCGGGACGGCGTCCACCAGCAGCGTGCAGAACTTCGCCGCCATCTGGAAATCGCCGCTCGCCGAAGCCCACGCCGCCAGTCCTTCCAAAGCCGCCGTCGACTGCGGGCGCAGTTCCAGCAGGTGCTCGGAACATTCCCGCACCAGTTCGTAATCCTTCTTCGCCATCCCGATCGCGATCAGGTTCGCCAGCGACTCTTCCGAATTCGGATTGCGCTTCAGCACCTTCCGATACAGATCGGCCGCCTCGTCGAATTGCGAACCGAGTTGCAGCGCCACGGCCTTGCCGAACACCGCCGTCTCGTTCTCCGCCTCGCGCTCGATCACGCGCTCGAAGGCCGCCAGCGCCGGCTGCGGCTGGTTCAGGTGCAGCAGGCAGATGCCCAGTCCCAACTGCGCTTCCGTGCGGGTCGAATCCACCTGGAAAGCTTTTTGGAACTTCTCCGCCGCTTCCTGCCAGCGCCCCGTGCGCTCCAGGCACACGGCCAGGTTGAACCAGCCCATCTGATGGCCTGGCTCGATCTGCAGCAGCTCGCGGTAGCTGTTGGCCGCGCCTTCAAACTGGCCCAGCTCGAACTGGACCTGACCCATGGCCGAGTAGATCTCCGCCGATTTCTCGCCCTTGGCCACGGCGCGCTGCAATTCCCGCAGCGCCTCCTCGGCCTTCCCGTCCAAATGCAGGGAGACAGCGCGGGCGATGTAGCGCGATGCCTTGGGAGCCTCCGTGCGCGGACTGAACTCAACGGGCCGAAGCTCCGGCCCACCACCGATTGGTTTACGCGGACTCATGATTCCACCTCTCTTCTTCTTTTATCCGTGCCGCCCTACTCATCGCCGTTACGGCTCAAGCCGGGGGCGTGCACCCGGCTCAGTTGTTCGGGGCCAGCATTCCACATACCTTGCCCCAAAAATCGTCATTATTACTCACCTTTATCCAATAAAGGCTCGGCTTGTCCCCTGGACTGCCGAAAAGCCCGATCCCGCCGGCGCGCAGCCGGTCGTCCGTCCACGAATCGACTACCGCGCCGTCCACGAGCGTCGTGAAACCG
>DATNLV010000565.1:0-5032 GCA_035602665.1 Bryobacteraceae bacterium
ACTGACCGGGTCCGACGGTCGGGCTGTTCGGGTCCGTGCTGGTCGTCAGCAGCAAACTGGTAGCCGCGTTGTCGAAGGTGCCATTGCCACTGTAATAGAAGGTAACTACGTTGTTGCTGATCGAAAGCGTGTTTTCGGCCGTGGTGTCGGCCGACGCATATACGAGCACCTCATAGGAGGCATACGGAATGTTGGTCACCGAGATGTTCACCTCGGACCTCGTGTTGTCGCCGAACAGGCCGCCCAAGTACATCGCGTTGGTAGCAGCGTTTCCCGTACTGGTTCCGGTGAAACCGGCATACGGCCCGGCCGCAGAATACTGCAGCAGCGCCGTTGTGGCCGCCCCGGTGCTATCGTTGAGCGCCAGGTTGCTGCCCGAGCCGCCGGTTTCGTTGTTCCAATTGGCGCCGGCAACCACACCCGGCTGATCCGTAGCCGCCAGTTGGGCGCCTCCTCCGGTGAAGTTGACCCCAATGACGCCGGCCTGCGCGCAAGCCACCGCGGCGAACCCGAGCAGGACGCCGTAAACGAGTGTGCCTCTGAACATAATCGCTCCTGTGACGCGAATTCTTTGGGCTTTCGACAGCCCGCTCATAATAACACAGGCGGATCTTAAATAGGCAAGGCCCGCTCAGCGCTCGGCGGCTCGGTCTCGGGAGAGAGCGAGGGGCATGCCCCCGGCATCTCCGAATGCCTCCTGGTAAGATAGGGAACTGCCGCCTGTATGGACCACATCCTAACTGTTGTTCTTCTGACGCCGCTGGCGGGTCTGCTGGTTCTGCTGCTGATCCCTGCCTCGCAGCCGCTGTGGATCAAGCGCTGGGCGAACATTGCCTCGTTCATCGGCTTTCTGACTTGCCTGCCGCTGATCTTCTACTTCGATCCGCACCAGGACTTCCAGTTCGTTGAGAGCGTGCCGTGGATCCCGTCGCTGGGCGCCTCGTTCTCCCTGGGAATCGACGGCTATAGCCTGCTGCTGGTCGCTTTGACGGGGCTGATCGGCTTCATCGCGGTGCTGTCGAGCTGGAACGCGATCGACACCCGGCTGAAGGAATACTACGCGAACTTCCTGATCCTCCAGGCGTCTATGATGGGCGTCTTCATGGCGCGCGACTTCCTGCTGTTCTTCGTCTTCTGGGAGTTGGGACTGGTCCCGATGTACTTCATCATCGCGGTGTGGGGCGGCCCGCGGCGCGTGTATTCGGCCTTCAAGTTCATCGTGTACACGTTCATCGGTTCGGTGGTGATGTTCCTGGGGATTCTGACCTTGTACTCGGCGCACCACGCGCAGTTCGGAAGTTACAGCTTCGCGATTACGGACCTGCTGCAGACCGCCCTTCCGGCATCGACGCAGTGGTGGGTCTTCTGGGCCTTCTTCGCCGGGTTCGCCGTGAAGGTGCCGATGTGGCCGCTGCACACGTGGCTGCCGGACGCGCACACGGAGGCGCCGACGGCGGGCTCGGTGATCCTGGCCAGCATCCTGCTGAAAATGGGCACGTACGGCTTCCTGCGCTTCTCGCTGCCTTTGCTGCCGGACGCCTCGAAGGACTCGCGCATCGTGAACGTCATGGCGGTGCTGTCGCTCGTCGCCATCGTCTACGGCGCGCTGGTGTGCCTGATGCAGAAGGACTGGAAGAAGCTGATCGCGTACTCTTCGGTAAGCCACCTGGGCTTCTGCACGCTGGGCATCTTCGCGCTGAATCCCGCCGGCATTTCGGGATCGATCATACAGCAGATCAACCACGGCATCTCGACCGGCATGCTCTTCCTCATCGTCGGGATCGTCTACGAACGGCGGCACACGCGCGAGATCTCCGAGTACGGCGGCCTGCTGCGGGTGATGCCGCTGTTCACCATCGTCTTCTTCATCACGGCGCTGAGCTCGATGGGGATGCCGGCGTTGAACGGTTTCATCGGCGAGATCTCGATCCTGCAGGGAGCGTACCAGATGTCGTTCAACTGGGCGCTGTGGAGCGTGGTGGGAATCGCGCTGGGCGCGGCGTACCTGATCTGGCTGTTCCAGCGCACGATGCTGGGCGATGTTTCGGAAAAGAACGCCGGCCTCAAGGACCTTTCGGCGCGCGAGATCGCGGTGTTCGCGCCGCTACTGGTGCTTGCCTTCGCGATCGGGATTTATCCGAAGCCGCTGTTCACGGTGCTGGAACGGCCGACGGCGCAGATCGTGGAGCGGCTGAGGACGGGGAACGCGGCGCGCTCGTCGCCGGTCGCCCGGCGCTCGGCGGAAGAGGCTCGTGGCTCGTTGCCCGTGGCCCGTTGATCCTGACGACCACTTGTGCCGCTTCGCACCCGGGTGAACTGCACGGTGCGCGGCCGGAAAAGCCCGACGTGGTCGACGGGCCACGAGCGACTGGCGACGAGCGGCCGCCGCAGGCGGACCTCTCACTTCCCCGATAGATTCAGCGTGGTGATCTTGCTCTTCGGCGCCTGGCTGGTGCCGACGATGATTCCGAACGCCGACCAGGCTGCCCAGATGAGGAGGCCCAGCCAAGGCTGCTGGTCACGCGGCACGCTGGCAGGGCCGAAGAGCGCCGAGGCGATATAGATCAGCACGCCGGGGACGAGGGCCAGGGCGTAGGCTTCCACGGCCGACAGTTTCCGCCTGCGCACAAGTAGGCCGGCCATCAGGCCGCAGACAAACGCCAGCGGCCACTGGACGGCGTGCAGCACGGTCAGCATCAGAAGTTGATTCTACACCTTGGCGACGGGTGCGAGGTCACGGCTGGTGATGACCCGGTCGATCAGGCCATACTCGACGGCCTGCTCGGGGTCCATGATGTAATCGCGGTCGACATCGCGTCCGACGCGTTCCATGGGCTGGCCGGAGCAATCCGCCAGGATCTCGTTCAGCATTTCCCGCATGCGCAGGATTTCCTTGGCGTAGATGTCGATGTCGGTGGCTTGCCCGGCCAGTCCGCTCATGGAGGGCTGGTGAATGAGTATCCGGGAATGGGGCAGGCTGTAGCGCTTGCCCTTGGTACCAGCGGCCAGGAGCACGGCGCCCATGGAGGCGGCCTGACCGACGCAGATGGTCACGATGTCGGGCTCGACGAAACGCATGGTGTCGAGGATCGCGAGGCCGGACGAGATGGAGCCGCCCGGAGAATTGATGTAGAGCGAGATGTCCCGCTGGGGATCCTCGGCCGCCAAAAACAGCATCTGCGCGATGACCAGGTTGGCGACGTTGTCGTCAATCGGCGTGCCCAGGAAAATGATGTTCTCCTTGAGCAGGCGGGAATAGATGTCATACGCGCGTTCGCCCCGCGAGGTCTGTTCGACCACCATGGGGACCAGGACTGAATTGCCCATTCGGGTTCTCCCTCCGCGACCCGACTGAGCGGGCCGTTGTCAGCTCTTCTTGCTGCCGGCCATGGCCATCTTCTTGGCTTTGCGAGGCTTTTCGAGCGCCTTCCGCTTCTCCGCGAGGGCCGTGGCCAGATCTTGGATCGTTGTCTTCTCTAAATAATCCATGATACGCGAACGGAGAGTCTTCCAGGAATCGTGCATCCCGCAAGGCGCGTCGTCGTTGCATTCGGAGAGTCCGCTAACGCACTTCTGGTAGTCGGTCAGGCCGTCCAGAGCTTCGACGAGTTGGATGAGGCTGACGTCCTTGGCGGGCGTGCGGAGGCAGAAGCCACCGGTGGGGCCTTTGCTGGATTTCAGCAGGCCTTTGCGCGCCAGTTGCTGCAGAATTTTCGCCAGGAAGTGAGCCGGAATGCCCTCTTGTTCGGCAATCTGCTTCACCATGGCGTACTTGCCTTCGGGAACCTGAGCCAGGTTTACGAAAGCGCGAATCGCGTACTCAGTCGACCGTGAATAGATCATTGTTGGTTGTTCTCCCCTCCCAGCAACCCCATCCGTACTCTTTTATCTTGAAATATCTTAACGAAAAACGCAATAGGAATTTCAGAGTCCATCCCCCAGAGGGGGCGGTTTGGACTAGTAAAGCCGGCTCGGGGGGCTTCGCCGGGCCCCCTTGGAACAGCTTGCGGGTCTCGAGACCCGCTTGCAGGCGTGGACGCCTACTCCGCTTGACTAGTAGGGCAGACTGCCCCACCTACAAATAGATAGACCCTTCGAGGTACTTCACGGCCTGGCCGGCGATCTGGACGCGTTCGCCGGCGTCGTGGCAGAAGAGCTCGCCGCCGCGGGCCGAGACCTGCAGGGCGTGGAGATCCTTCTTCTTCAGGCGGCGGGACCAGTAGGGCGTCAGGGCGCAGTGGGCGGAACCGGTGACGGGATCCTCGGGCACTCCGCTGGCTGGGGCGAAGAAGCGGGAGACGAAGTCGGCCTCGAGGCCAGGCGCGGTGACGCAGACGGCGAAGTGGCCCACGGCGGTCAGAGCCTCCATGTCGGGGGCGAGGGAGCGCACGTCATCCTCGGATTCGTAGACGGCAAGGTAGTCGCGCGTTTCCCAGAGCTCGCTCGGGGCCTTCCCTAACGCGGCGGCGAGGTCGGGGTTGGGGGCACAGGGCTGGGGCGGGCGCCCTGGGAAGTCCATGACCAGCAGGCCGTCCTGGCGGCGCACGATGAGATCGCCGCTGCGGGTCTCGAAGCGGACCGTGTCGGCCGCCGGGTCCAGGTAATTGAAAACCACAAAGGCGGAGGCCAGGGTGGCATGGCCGCAGAGGTCGACTTCGAGTCCGGGCGTGAACCAGCGCAGGTGGTAGGCGTCGCCGCGGCGGACGAAGAAGGCGGTCTCGGAGAGGTTGTTTTCGGCGGCGATGGACTGCATGGTGGGGGCGTCGAGCCACTCCTCGAGGGGGCAGACGGCGGCGGGATTGCCGGCGAACAGGCGGCCGGTGAAGGCGTCGATCTGGTAAAGAGGGAGTTTCACGATAGAAACTAGTGTACGCGCTCGTCGCCGCGGCGACGAGCGGTCGATGGTGGATGGTGGATGGTCGATCAGGGGCAGGGGGCGTTGCGGGGGGCGGAGGGTGCGTGCAGGCGTTTGGGCCGGCGGGGTATCGGGTTGAGCGCGGCGACGACCTGGGCCTGGATGGGCGACGGGTTG
>DATNLV010000364.1:0-2315 GCA_035602665.1 Bryobacteraceae bacterium
CACGTGATTCCATGCATAAAACTCTATGCACCGCCTGCATCTGTCCAAACCCAAAGGGCTTGCCGAAATGGTCTGCGCTTATCGAACTCTCAGGAGGTGCTCGTTACCCAGGCACGACGCGTGCATAATCTAGGTGTCAGCCTTCAGCCTTCGGAAGGATGAGGCGGCGGGACGAGAGCACCTCAGGCAGGTCGGGATGGTGCGGGTCGCGAGGGACGGTGGCAGGCCCCACGCCCAGGGCCGCGTCCGGCTGAGAGCTGACAGCTGAGGGCTGATAGCTGATAGCTACGGCGCCGTCCGGCCATGCCGGACGGCGCCGTTAACGTTAGCAGTACTCGTGGCCCGTACTGCTACCATTAACGATCTTTAATTGTCATGACAAGCTACTGATAAGTTTATAATTTAGCCACGGAAATGTCGACGTCTACGGCCATAGCCGAGGCTCCGGTGGAAGAAATGGCAACCTACGAACCTGATACGGTCGTCCGTCACCTGCGCCAGGAATTGCGCCATCCACTGAGCACCATTGAATCGATTGCAGCCTATCTGGACATGGTTCTGCCGCGAACCGAGTCCAAGGCCCGTCGCCAGCTCGGGAAGTTGCAGGAGGAAGTCCATCAGATACAGTGGGTTCTGGCCGATGCCGCCCACTTTCTGCAGAACGCCGCGCCCAACACGCACCTGTTGGACCTGACCGAAGTGGTGGCCCGGAACCTCTCGGAATGGAATCCGGTGGACGGGGCGGGGCTGAGCTTCGCGCTGCAGCCCGACCTGCCATTGGTACAGCTCGATTTGGAGCAAATGCAGCATCTGCTCCGGAATATCGTGGCGTTCTTCCGGCGAATTTCGGCGCCGGGGCGATCGGTTCACCTGGAAACGCTGCGGGCGGGCGAGCGCGTGGTCCTTAAGATTATGTCCACGTCGCTGGAGTATTCGGCGGAGGATGTCGAGCCGCTGTTCGAGCCGTTCGGGGAGCGATTTCCGGCCGGGACCGGCCTGGCCCTGGCCAGCGCCCGCAAAATCGCCGAGGCCCACGGCGCGACGCTCGAGATGACCTCCGAGCCTCCGCACAGCCTCACCCTGCTGATTTCATTCCCCAAGGCCTGACGCATGGCCGCGCCCGGGAACGCCAGTGGGACCGGTGCTGCCCCTTACGGCGGGCTGGGGCGTCAATCCCGGCGCGACGGGCCGGTGGCCTGTCCTTCCAGTTCCGCCAGGCGGCGTCGCAGCTCGGCCACCTCGGCACGCAATTCCGGAAGCCGGCTCATTCCCGCGAGCGTCTCCAGGTACTCCTTGATGGGCCGCGCCGGCGTGCCCCAGACCACCTGGCCGGAGCGGATGATCTTCGAGGTGAGCACTCCGCAGCCGGAGCCGAGCACCGCGTGGGTCTCGACGCGCACCTTGTCGCCGATGCCGACCTTCCCGCCGATGATGACGTAGTCCTCTACGACCACGCCGCCCGAAATGCCGGTCTGCGCCGCGATGACCACGTGCTTACCGATGCGGCAATTGTGGCCGATCTGCACCTGGTTGTCGAGCTTGGTGCCCTGACCGATCCATGTGACGCCGAGCGCGGCGCGGTCCACGCAGGAATTGGCGCCGATCTCGACGTCGTCGCCGATGGAGACGCGGCCGATCTGGGGAAACTTCTCGTAGTGATCCCCGGCCATGAAGAAGCCGAAGCCATCGGCGCCGATCACGCAGCCGGAATGCAGGATGGCGCGCGCCCCGATATCCACGTCGTCGTAGAGGGTGACGTGGGCGTAGAGGAGCGAATCGTCGCCCAGGGTGACGCGGGCACCGATGGCGCAGCCGACGCCGATACGGCAGCGCGCTCCGATCCTGGTGTGCGCGCCGACGACGGCGTTGGGACCGATGACGGCATCGGGACCGACCTCCGCCGTCTGGTCGACCTGGGCGCTGGGGTGAATCCCCGGCTCGACCGGCGCGGGCGGGTGGAACCGGCTCACGGCCCGCACAAAGGCCGCGCGTGGCTCGGCCGCGTAGATCAACGTGCGACCGCCCGGGTTGGGGAATCCGGAGGGCACGATCAGGCAGCCCGCGGCCGAAACCTCAGCCTGTTTGGCGGCCTTCCGGCCGTCGAGGAACGAGAGATCGCCGGCGCCGGCGGTCTCGATCGAAGCCACTCCGGCCAGCTCCTTCTCGCCATCGCCCTCGAAGGTCGCCCCTAACCATTCCGCCAGTTCGCGTACCCGCATAGGCTACAAGCTATCATACAAATCTATGGCCATCGACCCCTCGGCGGTGATCGCCCCCACCGCGCGCATCGATCCCGATGCCTGCATCGGCCCCCG
>DATNLV010000630.1:0-4499 GCA_035602665.1 Bryobacteraceae bacterium
CCTTATCCTAGCCTGTTTGAGCGAGCACGCGCAACCGCCGGGCGGGCGCACGTTTGGGGGGCGGGCTTCAGCCCGCGCGGAACTTCAGTTCCGCCGCTCAGTTCTGTGTCGCGCAACCCACGCCCGCTACTTCCGCCTCAGCCGGTAGTCTCCCACCGCCGGCATGCGGATCACGTCGCACATCTCGAACAGCCGCGAGCGCGCCCGTTCGCCGATGCGCTCCGCCAGCGTGGTGCGATATTCGGGATGCGGCATCCCGGGGATGCGCCGCACCACATCGTCGCCGGCGTTCGGATCCACCAGGTTCGTGGTCGCGATGAGCGCCTTCTGGTTGTTGCACCGGTGCGTGACGATGGCCGTCACGGTGTCCTCGATCCAGCCCATCACGCGGTGCGAGCCCAGGTCGTCGAGCAGAAGCACGGGCACGTCCAGGCAGGTCTGGTAGGCTTCGCGGTCCTCCGGCGCGGCGTCGGAATCGTACCCCGAGCGCACGCGCTCGAGCAGGTTGATGTAGTCGTAATAGGCGCCCTCGAAGCCGCGCGCCATCAGTCTGCGGAGCACCGCGATGGCCAGGTGCGTCTTGCCGGTGCCGGTGGGACCGATGAACAGCAGGCCGGGTTTGGGGACGAAGGGGAACTCCCGCGCGTAGGCGGAAACCTTCAGCATGACTGCCTCGAGCGCTCGCGACGGCCCCGGCTCCGCCGGAAGAATGAAGCTCTCGAGCGCCGCGCTGCGGTACAGCGGTGGGATGCGCGCTCCGCCTTCCAGGTCGCGCGGCGCTTCGGTCGTCGCGCAATCGCACGCCTCGGCGGCCGAGATCCCGTCGCGCTCGATGACCCGCCAGCCCGTGCCGCCGCACTTCTCGCAAGCCATAGGACTCATTATGCACAAACGGCGGTGCAGCTAGGGGGGCGGGCTTCAGCCCGCGCGGGGCTTCAGCCCCGCTCCGTGGCGGCGAGCCCTCTACTCCCGGTCCAGCACGTCCCGAACCTTCTCGGACAGGGCGTGGCGGCTGAAGGGCTTGGCAAGAAACTCCACGTCGGCTTCGAGAACGCCGTGGTGGACAATCGCGTTCTCGGTGTAGCCGGAGAGGTACAGGACCCTCATCCCCGGCCGCGTCGGGACCAGTTGCGCCGCCAACTGCCGGCCGCTCATCTGCGGCATGATCACGTCGGTCAGCAGCATGTGGATCGTGCCCTCGTACCTTCGGCTGATCTCGACGGCCTCTTCGGGGTCGGCCGCTTTCAGAATCCGGTATCCTTGCCGCTTCAGCATCTCGGCGATCAGCTCGCGTACGCCCTTCTCGTCCTCGACCAGCAGGATGGTCTCGACTCCCTGCCGGGGAGCGGCGCTCTGGACATAATCCCCTGAGTTGGGGGCCTCGTCGACCCTGGGGAAATAGATCTTGAAGGTCGATCCCCGCCCCGGCTCGCTGTAAACCCAAATATCGCCGCCGCTCTGTTTCACGGTGCCGTAGACGGTGGCGAGGCCGAGGCCGGTTCCCTTGCCCTTCTCCTTGGTGGTGAAGAACGGCTCGAAGATGTGGCGCCTGGTTTCGGCGTCCATCCCGTGCCCGGTGTCGCTGACCGCGATCAGCACGTAGTCGCCCGGCTGGACGCCGAGATGCGTCCGGGCATAGTTTTCGTCCAGGTGCGTCACCGCGGTTTCGATCGTCAGTTTGCCGCCATCCGGCATGGCGTCGCGGGCGTTGATCACCAGGTTGAAGATGATCTGCTCCAGCTGTCCGGGATCGGCCTTGATGTTGCCCACACCGGCGCCCAGGCTCAGGGTCAGCGCGATGTCTTCGCCGATCAGCCGCCGCAACATCCGGTCGGCGCCGCGCAGCAGTTCGTTGGCTTCGATCACCCGGGGCCGCATCACCTGGCGGCGGCTGAAAGCGAGCAACTGGCCGGTCAGGGCGCCGGCGCGCTCGGCCGCCTTGGCGACCTCCTCGGCATAGCCGCGAAGTGGATCCTGGAGCGACAGCCCGTCGAGCAGCATGCGGTCGTAGCCCGAGATGATCGTGAGCATGTTGTTGAAGTCGTGCGCCCCCCCGCCGGCGAGGCGGCCGACCGCTTCCATCTTCTGCGAGTGGAGCAATTGATCTTCGAGATGCTTCCGCTGCGTGATGTCGCTGATGAAGGCGATGGCGAACGGGCCCTCGTCGGTCTGGATGTGGCTGAGGCTGACCTCGACCGGGAATTCAGCGCCGTCCTTGCGCCGGCCGGCCAATTCCATTCCGGTACCCATGGGGCGGACGCGCGGGCTGGCGAAGTACCCGTCGCGGTGCTTCACGTGCCCTGCCCGGGCACCCAGCGGCAGCAGCTTTTCAATCGTCTCGCCCAGCAGTTCGCTGCGGCTGTAGCCGAACATCTCTTCCATCCTGGCGTTCGCAAGGACAATGCGGCCGTGGGGGTCGACGCTCAGAATCGCCTGGGCCGCCGACTCCAGCAGTGCCGTCAGAAGCTTGTTGTGCGACTGCAGGTAGAGTTCGATGTCTTTGCGCGACGCAGCGCCGGCGCCAGGGTTGCCGCCCTGCCCCTCTGGTTCCATAGAATTGCCCCTTACAACTCGATGATCCTATTCTGCCTTGCACCCCGCGGAAAACGCAAGAGGTGGCAACGGAGGCCTGCGTTGACGGGACTTCCGCAGAACTCTATCGACTGCGCGCGTCAAATCGGACGACGAGAACGGCTTCCCGAGGAAAGGGATGCCGCGGGGAAGTTGGCCGGCCGGTATGCAGCCGGACATCAGCATAACGGAAGACGACGGCGAGAGCCGCCGGATCCGCTCGGCCAGTTCCGGCCCTCGCATTCCAGGCATCACTACGTCGGTCAGAACCAGATCGAAGCCTCCTGCCGCTACCAGGATTTCCAGTGCCCGCTGCGGCTCGGGCGCCGTCGTGGTCTCATATCCCGCTCGGTCGAGAATGCTGGCCACAACCTGCAACACGTGGGGCTCATCATCCACTACCAGAATCTTCGCTTTGGTCACTTTGCCTCTTTCCACACACCTGTACCTGGACGGTTCTCGGTAAAGAGCCGCCCCTGGCGGACATAGAAATATCGATAACGTCTTAGATTCCCCGAGTGCCCTGCCGCACCAACTTTAATGACTCGGATAGGGGTTAGCCTGACCATTGGTCTAGGTGCGCCCTGGCCGATCTTCCGATGTGACAGCCGGCCGGTGGGGCGCATCCTGGATACATGGAACAAGGACTGACGGATCTTTCCAATGCGATTGCCGGCGCCGTGGCGAAGGCGGGCGGCGCGGTGGTGGCCGTGAATGCACGGCAGCGGACAGCGTCGAGCGGGGTACTCTGGAAGCCGGGCGTGATCGTCACGGCCGAGCATACCGTGCGGCGCGACGAGGAGATCACGGTCACGCTGGCCAGCGGCAACACCGTGCCCGCAACGTTGGCGGGCCGCGACCCGGGGACCGACCTGGCCGTATTGAAAGCCGACTGCGGCGATGTGACGGTGATCGCCCCGGCGCCGGCGGAGGAACTGCGCGCCGGACAGATCGCGCTGGTGGTGGGCCGCGGAATCGATACCGGCGTGAACGCGTCTATGGGCGTGGTGAGCGCCGTGGCGGGGCCCTGGCGCACCTGGCGCGGCGGGATGCTGGACCGCTTCATCCGGCTGGACGCGTCGCTCTACCCCGGCTCTTCCGGCGGTGCGGTGGTAGACGCGGACGGGCGAGCGATCGGCATCGCCACCGGGGGACTCTCGCGCATCGCCGGCATTGCGATTCCGCTCTCGACGGTGGGACGCATCGCGGAGCAACTCCTGGCGACGGGCCGCGTCTCGCGCGGGTACCTCGGCGTGGGTCTGCAGCCTGTGGTTCTCTCCGGCGGCAAAACGCGGGGCTTGATCGCGCTTAGTGTCGAACCCGGCGGCCCGGCGGATCGGGCGGGCCTGCTGGTGGGCGACATCATCACCGCCATCGACGGCAAGCCGGTGGTGGACACCGATGACGTGCAGGCCGCGCTCGGCACCGAGGCGGTGGGGCGGACGCTCGAGTTGTCGCTGGTCCGCGGCGGCGCGCCGGCTACGATCGCGGCGACGGCTGGCGAACGGCCGCGAAGAGAGGACGCCAAATGACAACCCCCGATTTCGGAGAGGTGGCGGAACGGCTGAGGCGGTCCACGGTCCACATACGCGGCGGCGGCAGCGGTTCGGGTGTAATCTGGAGCGCGGAGGGGCTCATCGTTACCAACGCACACGTGGCGCGGGACGACCGCGCCGTGGTCGAAACTTGGGACGGCCGCGAGCTGTCCGCCGAGCTGAAGTCGCTGGACCAGAGACGCGATCTGGCCACCATGCAAGTGGACGCGGCGGGCCTGCCAGCGGCCACGGCCGGCGATTCCGATGCGTTGCGCCCCGGCGAGCTGGTGATGGCGGTGGGCAACCCGCTCGGATTCACCGGCGCGCTGAGCACCGGAGTGGTGCACGCGGTCGGACCCCTCGGTGGGCTTGGCCGTCGAAGCTGGGTGCAGG
>DATNLV010000643.1:0-2432 GCA_035602665.1 Bryobacteraceae bacterium
GAACCATGAGCCACGAGTTGCTACACGTGCTGATCGAATCGCGAGCGCGACCGGGTCTGCCTGCCTGGTTCCGGGAAGGGCTGGTCGGATACTTCGAAGGCGCGGGCAAAGTCGCAAATGCGGCTGGCCCCGTGCCGGACGAGATTGGAGTCCGCCAGACCGAAGACGCCGCCCGAGCGCGCCGCGCCTACGCCGATTCCGCGCGCCGCGTCGCGGACCTGGTGAAGCGCTACGGCGAGGGCACGGTGGTTGGCTGGCTGGAGCGCGGACTTCCCGCGGACGCGATACCGCGGCCGGTAAGTACCTCGAGCGCCAGCAGCGCGCCGGACATCAACAAGTAGGCCGCCAGCGCCCTCAGCGCGAAGCTGGTCATTTCCATTTTGAAGCCGCGCATTTTCGGAACCCAAGCGATGAGCTTCAGCGGAACCCAAAACGCGCACGCCAGAAGCGCGGGCGTCTCGATCCAGTAGGTCCAGCGTCTGGCCGAACCCCAGGAGCGGCCGCGGAAACCTGACCAACCCCGGCCCGCGACGGCGGCAGCAAAGGGTAGTAGGAAAACGGGCAGCACCGCGTAGCGCACGAGCCAAAAGCCGACGCCGAGAACGTGCTCCACCGTCGCCGGCTTGATTGGCTTGCGAAGCTTCAGCGTGAGGTACGAGGCGAGCTTGAACGCGCTTCCAGAACTCCGTACCTGCCACATCCACAGCAGCACGTATAGGCCGGACGCAGCTAGAGCAATCAGCAGTAAGGGAGGGAGATTCCGGAGGGCCGACTTAAGGGAAGCCCTCAAGAGCCACGGGCCGTCGGAGCCGAACTGTCCGAGGGCCACGCCATGCAGCCAAATCGCCGCCAAGGCGCACACTAGCGCCACGAACGTACTCCAGGCAAGTGCGCCGCCACTCGATTCGCCCAAACCCAGCCAGTAATAGCCGCACCACAGCAGCAAAGCGTTTCCGACCAGATGAAGCAGCAAGAGGTTGCGGATTGCGAGTTTCACTTGACCTCCAGGCGCCGGCTTTCCGTGGTGGCGAGGAAGCCCGGCTGGTACATCGGCTGAACGCGGGCCGGGCTTGCGGTGAAGACGCCCGGATTCACGACCTTGAGCAAGTAGAAGTACTCACGCTGGCTGCGGTCGAACCAGGTTTGGAAGATGGCCATGCGGTCGTCGTGCATCTCACGGCGGTCGAACCAGTACCCCCACCATGGTGGCTGGTGCGCGAGTTCATACAGGTTGTCGCGAGAAATGAACTCGGTCCCGGCCGGAATGGGATCCTCGACCAGCAGGTATTTCCAATCCGTTCCCGTCACCGTCAGGCGCACCGCGATCGTGTCGCCCGTGGAGACCGGCCCGTTCAGGGGCACGATGTCGTAGACGGTCCGGTCGCTCACCTTCTCCGGAGAAAGCCGGAAATAGTCGCGCAGGATGTTGAGCGATACGGTGCCGGTCTTTTCCAGCTTCTGCGCGGTGGAGTAGTATTCAGCCCGCGCCGAATAGTACAGCCTGCCCTCTCCGCTCACAACCACGCGAATTGTGTTCTCGCCCGCGTTGAGCTTGCTTTCGTCGAGCTTCAGCTCGGGCGCGTTTAAGGCCGTGGCGTCGTTGAACGCCGGAGTAAGCACCACGCGGCCGTTCACGGAAACGGTCGCGGTGAAGCGTGGGTGCAGCTCGTTCGAAGCCTTCAGGAAATCCGTCAGGCCGTAGATCACCATCGCGGTCTGCTTCGTCGATTCCCACCAGTAGCCTTCGTTGCGGTTGTTCATCAGATACAGCGCGGCCTTCGACAGCAGAGGGCTATCGGCCCGCTGGTGCGAGAGAAACTTGACCGCGTATGCCGTCGCTTCAACGGAGACATCGGCATTGAAGTCGAGCAACGAGTCGCGGGTAGCCGGCCACCACGCCTGTTGATCGTCCTGCTTCGCGCCGGCTTCCAGAGTGTGGGCCACCTCGCCCGCGCGGCTGTCTTTGCCGCGTTCGAGCGCCAGTCCCAACAGCGCGAGCCCGTAAGGCGAGAGTTGCTCTCGTCGTTCGAAAACCGCCTGCCGCGCGGACGGCGCCTGGCTGTCGCCGGCCAGCGTCAGCGCATAGGCGATGTAGGCGCGAAGATCGGGCGCGAGCCGCGAGTCTTCCGAAACGTGCGTGCGCAGCCATGCCGCGCCTTTGGTGACCGCGTCGTCTTGGATCGTGACGCCCGCCGCACGGGCCTCTACCAGACCCACCACCACGTAGGCAGTCATGAACGGATGGCTGTCGTCGGTCTGCCACCAGCCCCAGCCCCCATCGGGATGTTGGTAGTTGTACAGCCGGTCGAGACCCGCCTGCACCTGCTTGTTCAGCTTTTGCGGATCGATGTTCGACTTCACTCCCAGCTTCTTCAGCGAGTTTGCCACCAGCACGTCGGGCAGAAAACTCGACATGGTCTGCTCGGTGCAGC
>DATNLV010000652.1:0-3501 GCA_035602665.1 Bryobacteraceae bacterium
AGGACGGAACGGTTCGCCTCGGTGATCGCTTCCTGGATGGCCTCGTCAGGGACTACGCCGAGCAGACTCTGGCGCAGGCGGTCCATCGTAACTTCGACCGTCATGGCCGAAGCGACCTCGCCGCAGGAGGCGCCGCCCATCCCGTCCGCCACGATCGCAATGCGGAGTTCCGGGTCGATGCACCAGCTGTCTTCATTGTTCTGGCGCACGAGGCCAGGATCGGTTGCCCCCCAAGAATCAAGCGTCGGCATCAGTTCCGGATTCCACGAGTATCGTAGCACGCCGCGTGGGAGGTCCGTGCGGTGCGGTTGTGTTATGTTGCGCGGATGGCGGGGACGTCGAGGATCCGGATGCCTGAGGCCGGGGATTCGATGGACGCGACCAGGGCATGGACCATCTGCTTCAGGGTGACCAGACCGAGGCGGAGGGCACCGTCTCGCGTGGCCGGCAGCCGCTCGCAGAGCCAATAACCAGGCACGAGCAGGTAGGGCCAGCGGTGGCCCGGTCCGAGGACGTACCAGGGACGCAGGATCGTGGCGTTCATTCCGCTGCGGCCGATCAACTCCTCGCATTCCTCGCGGACCTCAATGTAGGCCTTCATCGCGGGAGCCGGATGGGCCACGCTCACGTAGACGAAGTGGCGGACGCGGGCAGCCTGGGCCGCGGCGACGGCGGCGTGCGCGGAGACCAGGTCGATGGCGCGGAACTGGGCCGCCTTGGACGGACTGGGATGCGGCACACCGACCAGTTGTACGAACGCGGCATCGCGCGGGATGGCGCTTACGTACGTGGAACCGTCGAGCACGTCGCCGGGGACCGGGGTGGCGCCGGGCGGGAGCTTGCGCTCGGATCCGGCGCGGACGACCGCGTAAACGCTGTGGCCGCGCTCGATCAGCTCGGGGATCAGGCTGCGGCCCATGTAGCCGGTGCCACCGGCGATGAAGACTGTTTGAGACATGGCCCCTCGATGGTTTGATTATAGACGGAGTCAGCGGTATCGCAGCGGTGGGCGCTATACTCGCGGGCGTGAAAACTAGAAAGACCCTCGACACGATGAGCATCCCGGAGTTGGTGGCCTTCTACCAACGGGGCTTTGGCGCGGATGACGACGCCGGCCGCGTGCTGAAGGCGAGGGGCGAGCCAGCCAGGAGCGAATTGATCCGGTTGCTCGACGCGACTCCGGCTGCCGAGTTGGATGGCGACCGGGTAGCAACTATCGTAAAGATACTCACGTACGAGTTCCCGTCACAGCCGTCCTCTGAAGCGGTCGAGAGGTTAAGATCGCGCTTGACAGGCTCGCCGCGTTTGCGAGACGAGTTTAGGAGCCGGTCTGCCATCATCAGAGCGCAAGCGAGTGGCCGGTGGAACGAAGCCTGGGAGAAAGAGCAAGAGGCGATGTCCCCCGCGGAGAAGAACCTCCACTACACGGAACTGCTCCTGGAGTACTGTGTCCCGTCCGACAGGGTATCCTTCTTGGTCGAGGTAGCCCGGCAGACTCTGGACCTTGGCCAGGAAGCCAAGGCTGAGGCCTACGCTCGAGAGATCCTCGCGACTCCTGATCTTGTGGCTCGGTCCGGAGATGGCGTGTACTATGGAAATCACGTGCTCGGCATGCTTGCACTGAGACAAGGTGACATTGCTGGGGCCAAGCAGTACCTGATCGCGTCATCGAAGACGCCGGGCTCGTGGGAGATGAACGGAATAAGACCGCCCGATCCCTCGCTGGCCATGGCCCTCCTCGCACGCGGCGAGCGTGAAGCGGTCTGTGAGTATCTGGATGGCTGCAAGGTGTTCTCGAAGAAGGACGCGATGATCGAACGCTGGAAGCGGACCATCCGCGCCGGGGGAACTCCCGAGTTTATGTTGGACTGGCTCGAGGCGAACGTCCACATGAAGCTCCGGTGAGTGGCCGAGGGCCGTTGTCGTCGGCTTTCAATTACCCACAGGTTGAGCAGGGCATCGGCGGTTATAAACACCGGCCCGCAGTGTTGTATGATGGTTCGCCGATGCAGCTGTTTCCTTTACCCTCCGCCAAACGCGCCGCCGTGGAAGAGATCCAGGCTCAGACCGAAATCCTGGAGGCCATTCCCCCGCTCAAACGGATTCTGGACGCCTTGCCCACCATGGCCCTGGTGCTCAATCGCGAGCGGCAGGTGGTGCTGGCCAACCAAAGGCTGATCGAGTTCGCGGGCGCCACGGGGATCGACGACCTGTGCGGTTTCCGTCCGGGCGAGATTTTGCGCTGCATACACGCCACGGAGACGCCCGAGGGCTGTGGCAGCACGGAACACTGCACCGTTTGCGGCGCGCTTCAGGCCATCGTCACGGCCCAGTTCGGGGTCGCGCAGACCCAGGTCTGCCGCGTGCTGCGGCGCACCGCGACGGGTGAGGAGCCGCTGGAACTGGAGGTCTCCGCCTGCCCGGTCGAAATTGGCGGCAGCCAGTTCCTGATCGTTTGCGCCAGCGACATGGGCGGCCGCCTGCGCCGAGAGTCACTGGAGAACTGGATCCTCCCGGAGGCCGTCGAACTGGCGCTCGAGATGGAGGTCCTGGTCGCGACCCTTTCCGCTCCCGAGATGCAACCGGAAGGCCGGCACAAGGTGACGGCCCGGATGGCCGCGGCATCGCGCGGCATGGCCACGCTGATGCGCGAGCACGCCGAACTCGCCGCCGCCGAGAGCGGCGACCTGGTGGTTTCGCGGCGGCCCGTTTCCGCGCTCGAGATTCTGCGCGACACGGCACGCGAGCTCGAGTATCATCCACTCGCCGACCGGCGCCGCATACGGATCGAGGCGGAGGACGCCAGCCTCGATACGGATCCGATCCTGGCGCGCCGCGTGATCGAGAAGCTCCTGCTCAACGCACTCGAAGCGACGCCCGAAGGCGGCACTGTCACAGCGGGCTGCCTGGCGGCGGAGCGCGTCGAGTTCCGGATCCACAACGACGGCGAGATGCCACGCGAGGTGCAGTTGCAGGTCTTCCAACGCTCGTTTTCGACCAAAGGGCGCGGCCGTGGGTACGGAACCTATTATGCGAAGCTGGTGGCCGAGCGCTACCTGAACGGCTCGGTTTCGTTCCAGTCGAGCGCGGCCGAGGGCACCACATTCTCGGCCAGCCTGCCGTCCGCTTGCTAACGCACGCGGTTCGGTGCGGCGCCAATTGACCCGTAGTCCTGGTACTCACAAAACCATAACCCACTGATGAAGGTGAGTTTATGACGCACCTGGACCGGTTTTGCGGCATCCTATGTGTACTGTGCATTCCATAGAAAATCACGTTTCCGTTCCGCCAGGCGAGCGCCCGCCGCATGTCGGAATCCCGGCGCAGACGGATCTTGTGGCCGCCGTGTCCTTTTTTGAGCGCGTGCTTGACGCGATTCCCTCGATGGCCATGCTGCTCAGTCCTGAGCGGCAGATCCTGCTCGCCAACCGGCGGCTGCTGGAGTTCGCCGGCGCCGAAGAAGTAGCTGAGCTGCGCGGGATGCGTCCAGGCGATATGCTG
>DATNLV010000366.1:0-2415 GCA_035602665.1 Bryobacteraceae bacterium
CACAAGCTGGCGTTCAGGACCACGTTCGTGATCGACCGCGAGGGGAAGATTGAGTACATCGAGACGGGGGGCACGGCGATCGACCCGAGCGGGGCGGTCACGGTTTGTTCGCGGCATGCGGGGGGACACTGAGCAACGGCAAAAACATTATTAGCCGCCGATGAACGCCGATGAACGCGGATAAAAGCGAAACAAGAATTCTTATCGGCGTTTATCGGCGTTCATCGGCGGCCATAATGCGTTCTTGGTTTTTTGCAGCGGGGCGTCCGCTCGCTTACGCTCGCGGTTCGGTGCTCGGGCTGGTCAGAAGCTTAGGGTGTTGGGGCCGGGGCGGAGGGGGCGGCGGTCGCCTTTCCAGAGGAATGCGCCGGGGATGTTAGGCGGGAGTGTCACTTCCGCTCTCAGGCCGGCGCCGGCGCGCTCCAGCTTCACTTCGACGGCTCCTTGCGGGTGCGGCACGGTGCCCGAGGCACGCTGAAGAGGCCCTAGAAATGGGCGGACCAGCACCCGGCTGAAATGCGGGGCGGCGGAATCGATGCCCAGCACGGTGTGAAAGAGCTCGTAGTTGGGGCTGGCGCTCCAGGCGTGGCAGTCGGAACGGCTGGGGGCGCCGGGGCGGTCGAGCCATTCCGCGAAGGTCGTCAGCCCGAGCTTATCGATCATGGTGTACCAGTCGGCGAGCTGGGCCAGGTAGCGGTCGCCTTCGCCAACTCTGTTGAGCGCGGTGTAGAGGTAGTGACGGAAATAGAGCGAGCACGGCGTCAGGTTCGGATCCTCCAGGACGCGCACCACGAGATCGGCGGCGATGGGCGCGGGCGCGACTCCGGCCAGCACGGCGAGCGCGTTGGTGTGCTGCGACCAGGCCGCGCGCTGCGGCGTGTCGGCGTATAGGCGCCGGCCGGGGTCCCAGTACAGGCTCTGGGCGGTAGCGGTGACCTTGGCGGCGCGGGCGCGATAGTCGGCGGCGAGCGGTGGGAAGACTTCGAGATCCGCGGCCCAGGCGAGCGCCATGATATGCAGGAAGTCGAAGGGCGCCGAGGAGCCGTCGGTTTCCTGCGGCGGATTTCCGTAGGGCCACGCGGCGGCCCAATCGAGGAAGCGCCACCAGGGCAGCGGGCCGAGCGATCCATCGGGCTTCTGGCGCGCCTCGAAGAAGCTGAGGACGTCGCGCACGCCGGCGAGCATCTGGCGCACGAAGGCGGGATCGTCGACGTACCACCAGTAGTCGTGAAGCATGCCGATCCACCAGAGCGAGAACGAGGGGATGAACTGGGGCAGGCGCGCCGGGTAGCGGCTGGCGGTGGCGCCGTTCGAAATGCGGGAGTCGCCGATCAGGTCGATCGCGTTGCGCATGAGGCGCGCGTCGCCGGAGTTGTAGAGCGATACAAGGGCCTGGATGCGGGTGTCGCCGACGTACTGGAGCTGCTCGTAGTAGGGGCAGTCCATGTAGGTTTCGTGGGCGCAGAGACGGGCGGTGCGCCAGCCGGTTTCCAGAATCCGATCGAGACCGGGGTCGTCGGTTTCGAGGCGCGCGCGGCGTTCAAGGGGATAGCCGACGCTGGTGGAGCGCAGGTCTTCGATGGTCAGCGGCTCGTTCGCGGTCTCGATGTTCAGCTCGATGTAGCGCCAGGCGCGCCACCACAGCGGGCGGAAGAGCCTGGACTTCGAGCCGTCGGCAAGGAACTGATCGTGCATGCCGACGAAGACTTTTCCTTGGATGTCGTCGCGGTTCCCTTTCGACTGGCCGTCCTGCTCGCGCAGGGCCTCGGTGTAGCGCAGCAGGATGGAGGCTCCGCGGCCGCCGCTCACGACCAGTTCGGGGTAGCCGGCGGTGAGGTGGCCCTGGTCGAGCAGGTATACACCGATGCCGTTGGCGGGAATGGTGAACGCGGCCGGCGCGGCGGGAAACGGCTTGGGGAGCGGGCGGCCAACGGAGCGGCGAACCGTGCTGAGGCGGTCCGGTTTCTCTTCCATGAGAGGGATGGGACGCGGGACCAGCATCCACTGGCCGTTCCACATCGCGTCGAACCCGGCCGCTTCGGCGACCGCGATGGCGGCGGGCCATGCGGAGTCGTCGTACTCGGGAGTTTCCCAGCCCCAGGGATAGCGGCCGCCATCCACCTTTTCCCCAGGGCCCGCGGCGTAGTAGCCGCCTGCCGTCTCGTAGGAGACGTGCATCAGCGAGTAGCCTTCGTTGCGGAGGGCTTTCCAGGCCGGGCCCGTGTCGGCGATGCGCTCGGCTTCCGTGTCGCCTTGGAGGAGAAACGCCGGCTGGGCCGCGACCTGCGCCAGCGGCGCCTCGGTGGCGAAATTCCAGACCACCGCCGCGAGCAGGTTGCGGCCCGCGGTCAGGTACGTCGCGAGGTCGACGGTCTCGAAGCGCCAGTGGGCGAGGTCGCCGCGAGCGGGCCCCCA
>DATNLV010000669.1:0-10036 GCA_035602665.1 Bryobacteraceae bacterium
GCTTACGCGGCGGCCTGCAATCCGAATGACCCGACGAATCCGCTGTATGCGGTTCAGATCCTGGCGGCGGAGATTCTCAACCCGAACTGCCTGGATCCCGCGCCGACGGAACTGGAGGAAGCAGCAGCCCTGCAGCCGACCACTTCCGTGCTATGGATCGGCTCGAACGACGCGCTCCAGGCCATTCTCTTCGGCGGGGACCCGACGGCCAGCGCCACCTTCGGCTACCTGCACCAGATCGCCTCGTCGACCATGGCCCAGACCAGCGGCCACCTGGTTCTGGCGAATATCCCCGATGTGACCAAGGTGCCGTACCTGACGTCGGTCGAGCGACTGGCCCACATACTCGGATTGCCGGAGGGAACTGTGGAAACGGCATTGGGACTGAGTCCCGGCGACAAGGTGACTCCATACGCGTTCGCGCTCATTCAAGCGATGAACGGCGCGCTCACCGCTCTTCCGGACTCGATCGCGCAAGGGCCAGTGGTCATTCGGGAGTCCAAGCTCGAGCAGATTCGCCAGACCGTGGCGGAGTATAACGCGATCATCGCCGAGGAGGCCGCGGCGAACCATGCGGTGCTGGTCGATGTCCACAAATTGATCGACGAGCTCGCCGAACACGGCAGCGTTGTGAACGGCCAGAAGCTGACCACCGAATTCATGGGCGGACTGTTCTCGCTCGATGGCATTCATCCCACGAACACGGGCTATGCGATCGTGGCCAACGAGTTCATCAGGGCCATGAACCGGTCTTTGGAGGCGCGCATTCCTCCGGTGTCCGTGGAACAGGTGGCGAAAACCGATCCGCTGATCTTCCCGGACAGTCATCCGGGCAGGAGCACGGGCCACGTCAGCCAAGAAATGTCCGAAGCGCTGCGTAGGGTTATGCGGTAGGGCTTGGGCGGGTCTGGAGACCCGCTGCAGGCGTGGACGCCTGCCCCACTCGGCTCAATCGGCGACGTGGCGCAGGTGGTGGCGGTGGGCGCGGCGGCGGAGAGCGTCTTTGACGACGATGGCTGCGTACAACACCACGAAGACAGCCACCGCTATGCCGATCAGTTGCCAGGTGTGGGTCTTGAGATAGTGGACCGGCGCGTGGCCCATACGGGCGCCGAGCCACGCCAGGCTGAAGAAGCGGAGGATGCGGCCCACCAGCACGATGGCCACGAAATGCCGGCGGCGCATTCCGAGCGCCCCGGCAGAGGCCACGAAGACCTTGGTCGGCAGCGGAGCCGGAATCAAAACCGGAATAAACAGCGTGAGGCCACCATAGTGGTGGAACCAGTGGCGGAAGCGCTTGGGCCATCCCTTCTCGGTTCGCTGGTCGAGGTAAGCCTGGCCGCCCTTGCGCGCGATGAAGTAGAGGAACAGGCTACCGATCAGGGAGCCGACTACAGCGAGCG
The DNA here is from genome assembly GCA_035602665.1 of Bryobacteraceae bacterium. Classification (GTDB taxonomy): domain Bacteria; phylum Acidobacteriota; class Terriglobia; order Bryobacterales; family Bryobacteraceae; genus DASWZN01. The sequence goes on from DATNLV010000669.1 coordinate 1,404, forward strand.
CGGCACTGAAGTAGCCTGCGTGGGGGTTCCTGGCGGCGATGAACAGAAGGAGAAGGTCGGTGCCCTCGGGGACGGGAAGGCCGGCCGAGTCGATGATTGCCAGGACGAACGCACCCCACGGTCCCCAGGAGAGCAACGTACCGAAGATGGCGCTGAAGGCGCCGCCGAAAAAATGCTTCAAGGCTTCACTACCTGATTCTCAATGGCGCCGACGCCGTCCACCACCACGCGGACGACGGAACCGGGCTCGATGGGGCCGATGCCGGAAGGAGTGCCGGTGGCGATCAGGTCCCCGGGTTCCAGCGTCATCACGGCGGTGACATGTTCGATGATCTGGTCGATCGAGAAGATCATATCGCGTACGGAGGCGTCCTGGCGTTTCTGATCGTCAACGAAGGTGCGCACGCGGACTTCGTCGAAGCGTACCTCCTCCTGTGGAACGATCCAGGGGCCGACGGGGCAGAACGTGTCGAAGCCCTTGGCGCGCGTCCATTGCTCGTCTTTGCGTTGCAGGTCGCGGGCCGTGACATCGTTGACGCAGGTGAACCCGTAGATGCAGGCGCGGGCATCCTCGCGCTTGACGTGGCGCGCGCGGCGGCCGATGACGACTCCCAGCTCTCCCTCGTAATCGACGCGCTGTGAGAGCGCGGGATACACGATGCGGTCCATGTGAGCGATCAGGGACGAGGGCGGCTTGAGGAAGATCAGGGGCTCGACGGGCACCTGGTTGCCAAGCTCCGCGGCATGCTCGCGGTAGTTGCGGCCGACGCAGACGATCTTGGAGGGCCAGCAGGCCGGGAGCAGGCGGACTTCGGAGAGCGGCCGGGCTTCAGACGGCTCACGGGCCTCGCCCCGCTCGCGAGACCACGGGGAAGGTGTCTCGTGGACCATGTCATTCTCCAGGAGTCCGTACTTCACGTCCGGAGAGCCGTCCGGCGCGGTGGCCGGGAGGTTGCGAATCAAGCTGAAGCGAATGCGCTTGGTCATTGGGTTTGCGGTCCTTGCCGCCAGGCATCGAGCGCCTGGCCGGAGTACGGATGGACGGGGCTAAAGCCCCGCGCGGGCTGAAGCCCGCCCCCCAACGCGGGAGTCCTCATGGCGCCGCCATTTCCACGATCGTCGAGGCTGCGCTTTCCTTGCCGCGCAGACTCACGGCAGACACCTGGTACCGATATTGCTTTCCGGTCTCGATGGCGTGATCGCTGTAGGCGGGGGTCGTGAGCAGGTCGCCGATCCTGGCGAACGGGCCTCCGTTGACGGAGCGATAGAGGTAGTAGCCGCCGAGGTCGGTGTCGTTGTCGGGGTTCCAGGTCAGCTCGATGCTCGCAACGCCGGGGATTGCCGCGAGCCCTTCCGGGACCGGGGGCGGGAAGCGGCCTTCGGGCGCGATGGAGATCGAATCGGAGGTTTCGCTCTGGGCCTCGGAGTTGCCGCTGACGACGGCGGCCTGGATCGAATAGACGTAGGTCTTGCCGTATTGAATCTGGTTGTCGATGTACTCCGGGGTCTTGACGGTCGAGACGAGCGTGGGCTCGGTCTCGGGCGGCGCGAGGCGGTAGACCCGGAAGTCGGCGCCGGATGAGGCGGCCCAGCTCAGACGCACGGCGTGCGGCATCTCTTCCACCTTGAGGGCGGGCTTTGCGAGGGGCGGAATCACATTGAAACGAACCGCGTCCGACCACTTGCCGAGCCGGCCGTGCTTGCCCGCCGCCCTGATCCGGAGTTCGATGGACTGGCCCACCCACGGGGCGGCCGGGACCTGGAGGTGAACCTGCCCGGGCGCTGCCGCGGGCACCTCGATCCGGCGCGCGGTGGCTTCCCAATTCGGGCCCTCGGGGCCGGCGCGGAGATCGAATTGAGGCTCGGTCTTCAGGACCGCGCCGTCGGTCGAGCCCGTGGGCGGAAGGAACTCGACCACCAGATCGCTTCCGCGCTCGACCGCGGAGAGCGCCACGATCTTCAGGGGGATGCCGAGCGTGGGCGGCTTGGGCGGCCTGACGTAGGCGCATCCGGCCACGAACGCTACGCCCGCGCTGAACACGACAACCGATGACCGGCGGCACCAAGGCATCTTATAGAATGTACCGCGTCAGATCCTGGTCCTTCACGATTTCGGAAAGCTGCTCGCGGACGTAGGCGCCATCGATCTTGACGTTCTTCTTCTTGAGGTCGGGGCCCTCGAAGGAAATCACGTCGAGGACCTTCTCCATGACGGTGTGCAGGCGCCGCGCGCCGATGTTCTCGTTGCTCTCGTTGACGCGCGCGGCCAGGCGGGCCACTTCTTCGAGCGCATCGTCGCTGAAAGAGAGCTTGATGCCTTCGGTTTCGAGCAGGGCGGTGTACTGCTTGATGAGGGCGTTCTTGGGCTCTTTGAGGATGCGGATGAAATCGCTCTCGGTGAGCGATTTGAGCTCGACGCGGATGGGGAAGCGCCCTTGCAGCTCAGGGATCATGTCGGAGGGCTTGGAGACGTGGAAGGCGCCGGCGGCGATGAACAGGATGTGGTCGGTGCGGACGAAACCGTAGCGGGTGTTGACGGTGGTGCCTTCGACGATGGGCAGGATGTCGCGCTGCACGCCCTCGCGGCTGACGTCCGGTCCATGGCCCGATTCGCGGCCGGCGATCTTATCGATCTCATCGAGGAAGATGATGCCGCTGCGCTCGACGCGTTCGAGGGCGACGCGGGTCACCTGGTCCATGTCGATAAGCTTCTGCTCCTCCTCCTGCACCAGGTACTCGAGCGCCTCGGTGACGCGCATCTTGCGCTTGCGGGTGCGGCCGGCGAAGAGGCCGGGCAGGACATCCTTGAGATTGATGTCCATTTCCTCGATGCCCTGGGCGGTGGAGATTTCGAAGGACGGGCCGCGCTCCTTGACGTCAAGCTCAACCACGCGATCGTCGAGCTTGCCCTGGTGGAGCTTTTCGCGCAGCTTTTCGCGGGTGCGTTCGGCGGTCTCGCTCGGCTCGGGCTGCGGCGGCATGAGGAGATCGAGCAGCCGCTCCTCAGCGTTCTTTTCGGCGCGTTCGGCGACCTCGTCCAGGCGTTCCTCGCGCACCATTTCGATGGCGATGTCGACCAGGTCGCGGATCATGGACTCGACGTCGCGGCCGACGTAGCCCACCTCGGTGAACTTGCTGGCCTCCACTTTGAGGAACGGCGAGTTGGCGAGCTTGGCCAGGCGGCGGGCGATTTCGGTCTTGCCGACGCCGGTGGGGCCGATCATGAGGATGTTCTTGGGCATCACCTCGTCGGCGAGCTCGGGCTCGAGCTTCTGGCGGCGGATGCGGTTGCGCAGCGCCACGGCGACGGCGCGTTTGGCATCGTCCTGCCCGACCACGTACTTGTCGAGTTCCCGGACGATTTCCCGCGGCGTGAGCTCATCCAAGATGGGCTCTTCTTCAACCGACTGGCTGGGAAGATAAATTACCATTGCCTATCCGAGTTCCTCGAAGGTGACTTTGTCGTTGGTGTAGATGCAGATCTCGCCGGCGATCTCCATGGCGGTTTCGGCGATCTTGCGGGCTTCCATTTTGGTGTGGCGAACCAGGGCGCTGGCGGCGGCCTTGGCGAAGGGACCGCCGGAACCGATGGCGGCGATGCCGTCATCCGGCTCGATCACGTCGCCGGAGCCGCTGAGGATGTAGGTGTTGGTGACGTCGGCGACGAGCAGTAGGGCTTCCAGGTGGCGCAGGGCCTTGTCGGTGCGCCAGTCCTTGGCCAGTTCCACGACGGAGCGCGGCAGGTTGCCGGTGTGCTGTTCGAGCTTGGTCTCGAAGCGGCTGAAGAGGGCGAAGGCGTCGGCGGTGGAGCCGGCGAATCCGGCCAGAATCTTGTCGTTGTAGAGGCGGCGTATCTTCTTGGCCGAGGCTTTGAGGACCTCGCCGCCGAGGGTAACCTGGCCGTCGCCGGCCATGACGACCTTGCCGTTTCTGCGCACACAGAGGACGGTCGTAGACCGTATCCGAGTTTTCATGGGTACAGATCCTATTGTAGAGGAGACAGGAGGAAGGAGACAGGAGTGGAGGAGACAGGAGTGGAGGAGGCAGGAGGCAGAAGAACAGGAGGCAGGAGACAGGAGTCAGGACACAGGAGACGGACGGGCCGGTCCGGCGGTGGGCATGGCCCCGCGGGGCTGCGGCGGCTTAATTTGCGGATTGCCGGGCCGAAATCCTGATATTCTGTTGACGTTCACGAGCGCCTTCGGAGGCGGAGAGGGACGGAGCCATTAGATGGACGTTACGAAGATCATCACCGAACTGCGGAAAGAACGAGAGCAGATTGAAGAGGCCATCATCAGCCTGGAGAGGCTGGCACGCGGGGGCGGCGCGCGGCGCGGCCGGCCTCCTGCCTGGTTGGCGGCAGCGAAGAAGGGCGGCCGGCAGGCGTCCAAGAAGAAGGGCGCCGGGGGCAAGGGGGCGGCCACTTCGACGTCATAAATTGGCCCTGAGTAAGGCCAAGGCAGGAGGAGCGACGGTGTTCGCGATCCTGTCCGGCAAAGCGATGCACTAGTGCGGAATCCCGCGCTCGACGACACCCCAGAGCAGGCCTCGTAGTTCGCAGGTTCCGGCGGACCCCGTCGAAAAAGAACATTGTGCCGGCACGATGCCGCCCAGCTTTACGGCCCGTGCCGGCTGCGGCCGTGAGAGGCCGGCGGCGCGCCGAGCAACGCGTAGCGGTCGAAGTCATCGAGCGGCGGATCCTCCTCGTGCGTGGGCACCGGGTGATGCTCGATGGCCAGCTGGTGGAGTTGTATCAGGTGAACACGGGCAACCTCAACCTCACCGTCCGCCGCAACAGAGAACGGTTCCCGGCCGATTTCATGTTGCTCTTGCAGTTTGCAAGACCAAAGGCGGGCGGCGGGCGGCGGACACTGCCGTCCGTGATTACAGAGCAGGGAGTCGCGATGCTGTCCACGGTGCTGAACAGCCCGCGAGCCATCGGCGTGAACATCGCCATCAAGCGCACCTTCGTTCGGCTCCGCGCAAAGACCTCGCTGAGCGCCTTCTTCAAGATCGTATTCGACATCCTGAAGCAACTCATGGCGCCGCCGGACCCGCCGAAGCGGCCGATCGGATTTGTGGGGCCGGGCAAGCCGTAAGGCCGGTGGGTTGGCCGGCGCCATGTGCGTCGCTGCCACACAGCTTACGCCGGGGGGCGGGAACGTTGTACCCTGCTAGACGTGGCCCGGTCCAATTACTACGCGATGATTATGGCAGGCGGGCGGGGCACGCGCTTCTGGCCCCGCAGCCGGCGCGCGAGCGCCAAGCAGGTGCTGAACGTGATCGGCTCGCGCACGCTGATCCAGCAGACCTTCGACCGCCTGCGCCCCTTTCTGCCGCCCGAGCGCATGTGGGTCATCACCAACGACTACCTGCGCGAACAGATCGCGCGGCAGCTTCCCGAGGTGCCGCGGCGGCAGATTGTCGCGGAGCCGACGGGGCGGAACACGACGGCGTGCAACGCGCTGGCGGCGCACATTCTGGGCGGCCTCGATCCGAACGCTGTGATCGGAGTATTTCCCGCCGATCACGTGGTGTTGAAGCCGGCCCGGTTCCGGCGGCTGCTGGCGCCCGCATATCGCGCGGCCGAGCGGGGCAGCCTGCTGGCGCTGGGCATCCAACCGCGCTGGCCCGAGACCGGCTACGGCTACCTGGAGTTTCCCGAAGGCACCCAGGCCGGGACGCTCGATCCGCTGCCGGTGGTGCGCTTCCACGAGAAACCCGACGAAACCACGGCGAAACGCTACCTGGCGGCGGGGAACTACTACTGGAACGCGGGAATGTTCTTCTGGCGCGCGGACGTGTTTCTCGCGGCGCTGCGCAAGCACCTGCCCAAGACCGCCACGCTGCTGGCCGCGCTGCCGCCCTTCGGCAGCCGCCGCTTCACCGCGCTGCTCCGCGACGCCTATCCGCGCTGCGAGAACATCTCGGTAGACTTCGCGGTGATGGAGAAGGCGGACAACGTGGCCGGCCTCGCCGCGGACGACATCGGATGGAACGACGTGGGCAGCTGGGACGCGGTCTACGAGCTCCTGCCGCAAGACGCCTCCGGCAATGTGACGCGGGCGGCGGAGCTGCTGTCCGTGAGCAGCACGCGCAACTACGTGGACGCCGAAGGCAAGCTGGTGGCCCTGTTGGGCGTCGAGGACCTGATCGTGGTGGACACCAAGGACGCGCTGCTGGTGGCCGCCCGCTCGCGCGCCCAGGAAGTTTCCGGGCTGGTGAAGGCGCTCGAGGCGAAGAAGCGCGACGAACTGCTATGAAGACGGGAGACACATGGTAAGAGTGGATGCTTTGCTGGATTCCTGGAAGATCGTGCGGCAGGACACGGCACAGGCCGTCGAGGACATGCCGGACGCGGAGATGGACTTCAAGCCGGTTCCGGAGGTGATGACCTTCCGCGAGATCGCGCGTCACATCCTTGCGTCGAGTTATGCGATCAGCGGGATACTGCTCGACGGGCTAGAGAAGATGGACCGGCAGGAGTTGATGAAGCGCTTTCCGCCGGTTCCAGCGGATGCCGGAGCGGCGTGGCTGGCCTCCGAGCTGCGGGCGCGGTTCGAGGAACGGCTCCCCGCGCTGGCAGCGCAGCCGCCAGAGTTCTACGCGGGCATGGTCACGCGTTTCGACGGCCAGCGGGTGACAAGGCTGGAGATGCTCCAGTTCGCCAAGGAGCACGAACTGACGCACCGCGCGCAGTTGTTCCTCTACCAGCGCCTCAAGGGGATCGTGCCGGTGACCACGCGGCGGCGCCAGGCCGCAAAATAGGCGGGAATACCCTCTTTCTTTCGGGCCAGCGAGTATGTATAAAGGAATCTGGGCCGTGGTTCTGCGGAGGAACGGATGATACGCTGCAAAGGATGCAACGCGGAAATCGACGCTGAGGAAGACGAACTGGACGAAGGAGACACCATCACTTGCGATGAGTGCGGCGCGGACCAGCGAGTGGTGAGCATCGATCCCTTCGATCTCGAACTTCTCGACGAGGAGGAGGACGAAGAGGAGGACGAGCTCGACGAGGATGAAGACGAGGAGTTCTCGAAATAAGCGAGTGCCCGGGCGCTCGGTCCTTGTGCTGGCTGCCATCGCCGCGACCGCGCTGGCGGCTGGGGCGAAGGACAAGAAAGAGCAGGCGCCCTACGCGCTGATCTTTGGGACCGTGTTTCAGGAGAGCGGGTTGAGCCTTCCCGGCGCCCGGATCGAGATTGTCCCGGCCACAGAGTTGCAGGGCGCGCGCAAGTTCAAGAGACTGGAAGCAGTGAGCGATTCGCGCGGAGAGTTCGCATTCCGCGTCCCGGTGGAAGAGATGACGTACAAACTGACCGCCCGCGCGGCCGGGTACATCCCGCAGGAAAAGACCACGCAGGCGGCGGGCGAGGTGCGAGTGGATGTATTCTTTCGCCTCGAGGCAGCGTCCAAGAAAACGTCGGAGGAAAAGTGAGAAGGCTGATTCCGTTGTTCGGACTGCTGGCGGCGATGCTGTCGGTTCAGGCGATCGGGCTGGCGCAGAAAGCCGCCAAGGGGGACCTCAACACCCGCACGGTCGAGGGCGTCGTCACGGATGCGGACGGCAATTTTGTCGCGGGCGCGGTGGTGCACCTGGAGAACACCAAGACCCTGCAGGTCCGCTCCTACATCACCAAGGAGGGGGGCGCCTACTCCTTTTACGGGCTGAGTCCGAACGTGGAATACCAATTGAAGGCCGAATACCAGGGGGCCACCAGCGACACGAAAAAGATCGACGTCTTCGTGTCGGACAAGAAGGTAGTGCGGAATCTGAAGTTGAACAAGAAGAAATAGGGGCGGGCCGGTGCCGCCCTGTTCGGAGGGGACATGGGACGGTATTTGATGGCGGCCGTGCTTTCGGTGGCCGCATTGCTGGGGCAAGAATTCAGGCTGGGTTCCAAGGTGGATGACTTCGCCTTGCGGGATACCAGCGGTAGCGGGGTCCAGTTTGCCTCGCTGCGCGGACCGGTGACGGTGGTGATCTTCATATCCACCAAGTGCCCGGTCTCGAACTCCTACAACGACCGGATGAACGCGATCTACAAGGACTACAGCCAGCGAGGCGTGAAGTTCGTGTTCGTCAATTCCAACCAAGGCGAGTCGCTCCAGGAAGTGGCGCTGCACGCGCGGGACCACTTCTCCTTCGTGGTGTACAAGGACGTTGACAACGTGGTGGCGGACCGCTTCGGAGCCACGGTCACGCCGGAAGCGTTTGTCATCGACGCGACGGGGACCATCCGCTATCACGGCTCGATCGACGACTCGCAGATCGTGCAGCGCGTGCAGGAGAACCGGCTGCGGAACGTGCTCGACGCCGTGCTCGAAGACAAGCCGGTGACCGCGGGCGAGACCAAAGCGTTCGGGTGCAGCATCAAGCGCGTCAAGAAGGCGTCGTGAGGGCGGGCATTCTGGCCGGCCTTGTGCTGGCGGCGGTGTGCGCATGCGGGGCACCGCCGCTGGCGGCCGTGGACGAAGCCGGCTACCAACGGTTGATCGCCCTGGCGAAGGGCCGCGTGTTGCTGGTGGATTTCTGGGCCACATGGTGCGATCCCTGCCGGGCCGAGATGCCGGAACTGGTCCGCCTGGCGGCTCGCTACCAGGCTCGAGGCCTCCAACTGGCGACGGTT
>DATNLV010000681.1:0-4116 GCA_035602665.1 Bryobacteraceae bacterium
AACTACAACACCGGATTCCTGAGCCAGGAATTTCGCAATGCCGAGAAGGCCGATGCGGGCCTGCAGAAGGGCATCGAAACCGAGAGCCAGAAGCGCTGCGGTCACGACGAAGGCTGCCGGTTGGTCGAGATGGAGAAGCTCACCCGCGCCCTGGTGGCCGAGGGCAAACTCCCCCGCGTCGAGTGGACGCGCATCATCGACCACATCGACCACGCGGCCAGGCTGGTGGGCGCCGACCACGTCGGCCTGGGCTCCGATTTCGACGGCGCCAACATGCCGTACGGCATGGAGGACGCCTCGCACCTTCCGCAGATCGCCAAGGCCCTGCGCGAGAAGGGCTACTCCGACTCCGACATCCGGAAGATCCTGGGCGGCAACACCCTGCGGCTCATGGAGCAGGCGGCCGCTGGCGGGCGCTGAGAAGAAACCAGAATGAACCACCCCGCCGGGAGGCGCGGGACTGCGGCGGGGGCTCAATGTCCTGGCGAATTCTCTTCGCCGTTCTTGCGCAACTCGCGCTCTGTGGCAATTCTAGTGCCCAAGATGCCTGCACGCAGTGTCCAAACCTGGCCCCGTCCGATGCTTGGGCCGAACTTGCAGAGGGCAACGGCAGATTCGTCTCAGGGAACCTCAAGCCGCGCGCGGATGCCTGCCGCCGTGCCTGCACGAAGGATACGCAGAAACCCTACGCTATCGTTTTCAGTTGCTCCGATTCGCGCGTCCCGTCGGAGATCGCGATCGACCAGAGGATCGGCGATCTCTTTGTCGTGCGAGTCGCCGGCAACGTCGCCAGCGACGAGGCAATCAGCAGCATCGAATACGCGATCGATCGTCTAACGACGCCGAAGATCATCGTCGTTCTCGGGCACGAACGCTGTGGCGCAGTCGAGGCCGCGCTCGCACTCCAGCCCGCACGTGATCTCGTCCCGGGCATTTTCAATCGTATCTTCGCCGCCATCAGCGGGATCGAGCCGACCATTCCAGAGGAGTCCCTTCTAACCGAAGCCGTCCAACGGAACGTCCGGTTCAACGTCAAGCTGCTGCCGACATACTCCGCTGTTATCCGGCACGCGGTGACGGACCTACACGTCCCCTTTCAGGGTGGCGTTCTTCAGCCTCGCGGGATGCGTACAGCGGCCACTTCGAGTCCACCTGCTATCACCCGTTACTGCTATTCAATCGGAAATGCGACTGTCTGACGGCAAAGCTGCGCCCCGGCAGCGTCCACAGCGCCGACGACTGGGACGAACCGCTTAGCGCACTACCCGAGATCGAGCGGCTTGAGATCTGGCAGTCCAAAATGGAAGTTCCGGATTATTGCTATACTGAGCCCATTCCGTCAGTGGGGCTGCGGTTAATGTTGGCCACACTCCAAAGGCGATAAAAGGGCCGTTTCGGGCGTTCCGCTTCCGGTTGCATCCGCGCAAAGCGTTAGCCCGCGATCGGGCGTGTCAGAGGGAGGTTGATCGTGATCGGGAAACTCAGCAGCACTTTGCCCGTTGTCGTCGCGCTCGCGACTTTCGGCAGCTCTCTATGCCAGGCGCAGTCCGCGCCCATGACACATCACGTCCACGATGCGGTCACCACCGGACAGGCGCGGTTCGTCGATCGCCTGCCGGCCGCGCAGCAGATGCGTCTGACTCTCGTTCTGGCGCTGCGCAACCAGGCCGCGCTTGAAACATTTTTGAAAGACCTCTACGATCCCGCCAGTCCGTCCTACCGTCAGTTCCTCGCGGTCGAGGAGTTCACCGCCAGGTTTGGCCCCACCCAGCAGGACTATGACGCCGTGGTCAACTTTGCGCAGTCGCACGGCTTCGAGGTGGTCGGCACGTCCCGCAATCGCCTCAACGTGGACGTCGCCGGCCCTGTCGCCGCCATCGAAGCCGCGCTCCACGTCGCCATGGGCCGCTACCAGCATCCCACCGAGAACCGCACCTTCTACAGCCCCGATCGCGAGCCCACGCCCGATCTCGCGGTTTCCCTGTGGCGCATCGCCGGACTCGACAACTTCTCCATTCCGAAACCTCTCGTTGTGCCGCGCACCGCCCACTCCGTGCCCAGCGCCACCACCGGCTCCGGCCCCTCGGCGTCCTTTCTCGGCAGCGACATGCGCGCCGCCTACTACGGCGGAACGGCCCTCACCGGCGCCGGCCAATCGCTCGGTTTGCTGGAGTACGCCGGGACCGATCTCGCCGACGTCACCACTTACTACGCAAATGCACACCAAACCAACAGCGTGCCCATCGCTCTGCTTTCTACCGACGGCACCAGCACCGCCTGCACCGACAATCGCGCCGGCGGCAACTGCGACGACACCGAACAGACTCTCGACATCACCTCCGCCCTCGGCATGGCGCCCGGATTGTCCAGTCTGGTCGTCTATGTGGGATCGAACGACGCCCCCATCTTCAATGCCATGGCCACCGCCAGCCCGCTCAACGCGCAGTTGAGTTGTTCCTGGGGCTGGACCCCAGTTGATCCCTCCGTGGACGACCCCTACTTCCAGGAGTTCGCCGCGCAGGGTCAGAACATCTTCGTCGCCGCCGGAGACAGCAGCAAATGGTCGACGCGTAACCCCGCCTGGCCCGCGGACGACGTCTACATCACATCGGTTGGCGGAACGGACCTCGCCACCGCGAGCGCCGCTGGCCCCTGGGCTTCCGAAACCGCATGGGTGGATGGCGGGGGCGGAATCACCCCCGACGGCTTCGCGATTCCCTCCTGGCAGACCGCAGCGGCCGCCGGCTGCGCGAGCTGTTCTAAGACCCTTCGCAACGGCCCCGACGTTGCGGCCAACGCGAATTTCACTTTCTACGTCTGCGCCGACCAAACCACCTGTTCAGCCAACCTATACGGCGGCACCAGCTTCGCGGCGCCGATCTGGGCGGGTTACCTCGCCCTCGCCAACCAGCAGGCCGTCGCCACCACCGGCAAGACCCTGGGCTTCATCAACCCTGCCCTCTACTCCCTCGGCGCGGGATCGGGTTACTCCGCGGCCTTCCACGACATCACCAGCGGCAATAACGGCTTCTCCGCCACCGTCGGCTACGATCTCGCCACCGGGTGGGGCAGCCCCAACGCGGCCGGACTCATCAACGCCTTGGTCGGCTCGCCCGCTTCCGGCTTCAGCCTCTCCGCCTCGCCTGCCGCGGTTTCGGTCGTTCAGGGCAACTCGGGAACGTCAACCATCACGAGCACGGTAACCGGCGGCTTCAGCTCCGCGATAACCCTCGGCGCTTCCGGTCAGCCCTCCGGCGTCACGGTCGGCTTCAGTCCCTCCTCCATCACCGGCGCCGGCACTTCGACCATGACCATGACCGTGGCCTCAACGGTCGCCACCGGCACTTACACAATTACCGTGACCGGCACCTCCGGCAGCACTACGGCCTTCGCCACGGTCTCGCTCACGGTTACTGCCGCTCCTAACTTCAGCATTACTGCCTCGCCGTCCTCAGTGTCCGTCGTGCAGGGCAACAACGGAACCTCCACCATCACCACCGCGGTCGCCGGCGGCTTCAATTCGGCGATCAGCCTCAGCGCGAGCGGCCAGCCATCGGGCGTCACCGTGACCTTCAATCCGTCCTCCATCGCGGCACCCGGCTCCGGCACATCCACCATGACCATGGCGGTAGCCTCCACCGTTGCCACCGGCACTTACACCATCACGGTGACCGGTACCGGCGGCTCGATAACTCACACGACTGCCGTCACGCTCACGGTAACCGCGCCAGGCTCCGGCAACTTCACCATCTCCGTCTCCCCGACTTCGCTGTCCGTGAGGCAGGGACGAAGCGGCAGCGCCACGGTAACCGCGGCCGTCTCGGGCGGCTTTAACTCGGCTGTGTCGCTCTCTGCGAGCGGCGCGCCCGCCGGCGTCACTGCCACGTTCGTCCCCGCCAGCATCGCGGCTCCGGGCTCCGGCACTTCCCAGCTCACCCTAAGCGTCTCCAGCTCCGCGCCGACGGGCACTTACGCCATCACCATCACAGGCACCGGCGGAAGCGTGACCCAAGCGCCACTCTGACGCTCACCATCCGGCGGCGAGGTTAATCCGCCGCCGCGGCCCGACACAAACTCCAGCCAGCGCCTCCCCAACCGGAAGGCGCCGCCGCCTCA
>DATNLV010000682.1:0-3503 GCA_035602665.1 Bryobacteraceae bacterium
ATAGCGTGCCGCAGCCCCATGGCGTGCCTATGTTAAACTGAGGTTTCCGCTCCCGCTCGTGGTGGGTGTAGCTCAGCTTGGTAGAGCGTCGGATTGTGGTTCCGATGGTCGTGGGTTCGAATCCCATCACCCACCCCACTCCAATTACCTATGGCTGGGAACGTTAGGAGCTTGGTTTTCCGCGTACCTCTGGCGTACCCTTCGCCCCGGGCGTGAGTTACCAGGCGTGACCGACCCGACGCGCCTCCACGACGCGGCTGAGGACAACAGCCCGGCCGCCCGCCGAAGGCCATGCGGTCATGCTGCCCGGCCAAGGCCGCGCTCACTTCTTAAGCGGCGCGATCTCAACTGCCTTGAAGAACACGATATCGTGATCGCTGTGATTTTGAAGTCCGATGTAGCCGAACTCCGGCCGCGGCCCGCGCTGCGGCTCGAAACTGAACTTGCGAGGGGGCACCGGGTCGCCTTCCCTGTAGTCGGACACCTTGACTCCGTTCAGCGCGACCACGGTGTGCAACCCGTCGAGCGTAATCTCCATCGTGTTCCACTCCGGCCCTGGTTTCCATGCCTTGGCCAACGGCTTGGTGAGGGAGTACAGCATCCCTGTGGAATGAGTGTCGTCCTCGGGCTGGTCACCGCCTTCGGGATGGTTGTCGATCTGCACCTCGAATCCGTAATGCACCGGCATCCACTCTTCGCGCGGCTCCAGTGGAATGCGGATAAAGACGCCGGAATTGTCGTTCTCGTCTCGCATCCTGAAGACCACTCTGAGGACGCAGTTGGCGATCTTGCCGCCTGTCCAGTAGAGCAGTCCCATGCCGCCATGAGTCCGGATCAGCCCATCCTCCACCGTCATCTCGCCGGGTCCCACGTGCTTCCAGCCGCTCAGGTCCGTGCCGTTGAAGAGCTGCCTCCAGTGATCCGGGTCGCCTTGGCACGCGTTCTGGCCGGCTTCAGCCGCCCAGGCCGCCGGGCAAAGAGAAAAGATCAGGGAAGCCGCCACTATCAGGCGTTTCAGCATCGTCCACCTCACTCGGAATCCCGCTTCTGGACTCCCAGGTTGTGGTCAGTATACACCCGGCACCCACCCCGGCGTTTCTCGGGATCGCTCCGACGGAGCTTCGTGCGCGCTTAGAGCAGCGGGCGTCTGGCCTGAAGCGGCGTGAGCGTGACGGACGTGGCGCGATATGAGTTGTGGCCACTGCCGGCGGTCTCATGGGTGCGTCCGGCGTGGACCACCGGGCGAGGGTCGCGGCAGCGTCCCTGGTCCCGCTGGCTTTTGAGCATGCCGACGCACGTGATCCTGGATATCAACGGGTATTTTGCGCCGTTGAACGGCGCGCTCGCGGCCACCTTCAGGGCGCTGTCGCGCGTGCTGGCCATGCGCCTGAAAGCCCGCGCCGAGACGTGAAGGGCCGGACGGTTGTGACGACAAGAATCTGGGGCCTGGCCTCTATTTTCTGAGGCCGGACCGCTCCCTTAGTGGTGTGAGACGATCGCCGAGCGAGTACTGCAGGGCTCGATCCCGGCGGGACAAGGGCGGTTCACCGATGAAGCGGGGTGGCATGATGCGTGGCAGCCAGGCGGCCGGGAAGGCGGGAGCGGACGCCCGTGCCGATGAAGATGCGGGTCGGCTAGCCGACACGCTCTGGGCCTTGAACAGGGCCATTGCAGCGGCATCCGCGGATCTGCGCGCTCTCAAAGCTCTCGGTTCGACCCGAGGTTCTGCGCCCCGCCAGTCACAAGAGCGGGAGAGCCGAAGCTGACGGTCCTTGTCTGCATCTAGTAGTCTGTGAGCGTGCCCCTCCTCGAACTGCGGGACCTGAGCGTCCGGTATCAGGGAGGGCAACCTGTGTTCGGCCCCGTATCGATCTCCCTCCAGAATGGGGAACGGCTGGGTATCGCCGGCGAGTCCGGGTGCGGCAAGACCACGCTTCTGAAAGCCATTACCGGCTTGCTGCCAGCCACGGCAACGGTGAGTGGCAGTCGCACGATTCGCGGCCGTATCGGCTACATCCCGCAGCAGGCGCTCGCCAGCTTCTCCCCATTCCTGACGGTCGGCGAGCAGGTCAGCGAGTTAACCGGCTCCGCGCGGCTCGCCGCCGGCCTTCTGGCTTTGGTGGGCCTCGATAGCCCGCGCTTCCTCCAGGCCTGGCCGCATCAGCTGAGCGGCGGCGAACGCCAACGCGTGTTGATGGTGCAGGCGCTCGCGCTCCGTCCGAGTGTGATCGTGGCCGACGAGCCGACTGCCAATCTCGATCCGGACCGGGAAGCCGCGCTGCTGGAATTGCTCGACCGGCATTCGCTCGAAACAGGCGCCGCCATCCTGGTGGCATCTCATCGCGAACACGTCTTCCGGAAGCTAGGCTGCCGGATGCTTCGAATGACGCCCGACGATAGCCCCGCGGCGCCATTCGCCCCTCGCGAGAGCACCGCCCGGCAGCCGTTACTCGAGGTTCGCCGCCTGACCAAGACATTCCACCGGCGCGATTGGCTCACGCGCACTCATCCGGTGGTGCGCGCCCTCGACGACGTCTCCATCGAGATCGGCGCCGGGCAGTGCGTGGTCCTTTACGGACCGTCTGGAGCCGGCAAGTCAACCCTGGCGCGATGCATCGCCGGCCGCGAGCGCTGGGATTCCGGTTCGGTCGACTGGCCGGGCGCTGCCGGGGCGCTCGGGCCGCGGCGCGTCCAACTGGTGCAGCAGGAGCCCTCCGAGTCTCTGAATCCACGGGTCTCCATCGGCGATGCACTCCAGGAGGCGTGTCCCGAAGCCGACCAGGACTGGCTTCCGAAAGTCCGGCTTCCCCGCGAATGGATCGGCCGTCGGACCGGCGAGCTGAGCGAGGGCCAGCGCGCGCGCATCGCCATACTGCGCGCCGCCGCCCCTCTCCAAAACGGCTTGTTGATCCTGGACGAGTCGCTCGCCGGCCTCGACCCGACCAATCGCGGGCACATTCTCTCCTTCCTGTGCGCCATGCAACAGGAACGAAGCCTCAGCCTGCTCGTGGTAACGCATGATGCGGAAGTGGCGGCCGCTCTGAATGCGCGGGTGGTTCACGTCTCGGCGGGCCGCATCGTGCCGGAGCCGCTGAACGCATGACCTTCTTCCTGTGGCGGTCCCTGGCGAGCCTGGCTCAGCTCTTGCTCCTGTCGGTTCTTCTGTTCCTGTTCTTCCGCGTCTTGCCTGGCGACATCTACACCGAGCAGCTCGCCGATCCGCAGGCCTCGCGTCAAACCATCGAGGCCCTTCGCGAGGCCGCCGGGCTCAGAAGCTCGTGGCCGCATCGTTATCTCGATTGGGCGGCTTCCTGCGTCAGGGGGGACTTCGGCACCTCCCTGGCCTACGGAATCCCGGTAAGCCGCCTCATTGCGCCGCGCATCCAAAAGACGTTGGCGATCTCGGTGCCCGCGCTGGTGCTGGCGTGGCTGCTCGGCACCGGCGGCGCGTTGCTGGCCGTGCGGTTTCGTTGGACCATCCCCCTCGACTCCGGAGCCTCGGC
>DATNLV010000686.1:0-3758 GCA_035602665.1 Bryobacteraceae bacterium
CGCCGGAGCCTGGTTCTACGCTCCGCCGAAGGCCTCGCCAGACACCACGCTGCTGTATCCGCCGGAGTTCATCGAAGCGTTTATCACCGAATCGGCGGGATCCATTCACGGACGTTACCGAGCACGCTACAAAGTCGGGGACCGGCCCATCTCCGGGGACATCAAGTTCTCCTTTGAAGGCCGCCCTCAGGACGGTCCCGTCGTCCTGCCCTGGACCGGCTCGGGAGGCGCCTCTGGCCAGATCCGTCTCAAACTGCTCGCCGACGACACCCTGCAAGTGGACTGGCACGCCACGGAGTTCGGCAACTCTGTGGGACTCGCCTCCGGCGCCGCCATTCTCACCCGCCGCCGCGGCCTGTAGTCAGAAAAGGCTCCACCTGTCACGATGCAAAAAGGCTGCACTCGAGGGCGTTGATTTTCCCGGCCACGGCCAGCAGCAATTCGCGATCGGACTTGAGACGATCCCAGCCGCACTGGGGAAACTCGCGCTTCAAGTCCTCCTGGCTGTCGAGGCGTGCCGGACCGGCAGCCTGGAAGCCGAGCATGTCCGCAAGCCGGCACGAAATGTGGATGATCGTGTGCTGATCCAGGCGTCCGTGGTCCGGTGGCTCGTGGTGCCGGCCGATGGTATCCCGGAGCTCGGGGGGAAGGCCCCAGTCCTCTGCCAGCCATGCGCCGATCTGACAGTGATCGGCATCGAACATCTCGCGCTCGTATTCCATCAGGCTGGTGGCGTCGCCCTGGTCCTCGTCCACCGTTTCGAGCAGACCGGCGTACTCGCCGGGATAAGTCTCCAGCAGGGACAGCCTCCCCAGGTCGTGCAGCAACCCCGCCGTGTAGCAGGGATCCTTGTCCAGCCAGCACGCCTCCGCCAGGATCTCGGCCAGCAGGGCGCAGGCCAGCGAGTGCCGCCAGCAACGCAACAGCACCGGGACATCCAGCGTTGAGGCCAGGAAATTCCGCAACGCCACCGTCATCACCAGACCTTTAAGACGGTCCAGCCCCAGTACGGCCAGCGCGTTCAATATCCCACGCACCTCCTGCCGGCATCCCAGCAGAGGCGAATTGGCCAGCCTCAAAACCTCGGCGGAAAAGGCCGCATCCACCCGGATCAGCTCCGACACGCGGCGGAATACCACATCGTCCGTCGAAACCATCCGCATCAGGCGGACGGCAACCACCGGCAGAGGATGCAGGTTCCGCAGAACCCATGGCCTTTGCGCACCAGCCGCCGATGCCAGCGATGTGCTCACAGAGCTTATATCGGCAAGGCGACCGGGAATCTGAAGTGAAGGCGGCTAAATTAAACCGCTATTTGGCCGCACGCTCCAGACGATCCAGAATACCAGCCCACTCGGGCCCATCCGGCGGCCGCTCCACGGCAATCCAATCCAGCCCCTCGCGGTCCAGCCGGTGCAGCGTTTCATACAACACCGCCGCGTAACTCGCTGGCTCCAGAGGCATCCGCACCAGCCGCGCAACCGGCCCCGCCGGTTCCCCGCCGAACCCCGCCCACGCCCCCACGCCCCGCTCTGGAACCGCTCCCCCCTCAACCAGCAGCAGCCGCGTCCTGGGACTGTAGTGCTTCCGATGCATCCCCGGCGAGGCATGTGGCCCGTCCCCGCCCGACACCGCGACCTCGATCGGGCCGACCAGTTCCTCGATCTCCCTCCTGGAAATCATGCCCGGCCGCAGCAACACGGGCCGCGGCCCCACTAGCGACAGCACCGTCGATTCAATCCCCACGTCGGTCGCGCCGCCATCGAGGATCAGGTCCACCGCCCCGCCCAGACTCTCCCGAACGTGCTCGGCCGTGGTGGGAGAAAGGCCGCTGAACCGGTTCGCGCTCGGCGCCGCGATCGGAACCCCAGCCAGGCGTATCAGCGCCAGCGCCACCGGGTGGGCGGGAACGCGAATCCCCACCGTCCCCAGGCCCGCGGTCACGATGTCGGGTACGCACGGTCGCTTCGGCAGCACCAGCGTCAGCGGACCCGGCCAGTACCGCCCCGCCAGCGTCTCAGCCGCCTCCGGCCACTCCGCCGCCACCTCGCGCGCCATCCCAGCCGACCCCACGTGGACGATCAGCGGGCTCCCCGCCGGCCTGCCCTTCGCCTCATAGATCCGCGCCACCGCCGCCCCATCGAGCGCGTTCGCGCCCAGTCCGTAAACCGTCTCGGTGGGAAAGGCCACCAGCTTTCCCTGGCGGATCAGCTCCGCGGCCGCCTGGATCTGCTCTAGCGGGATCACGACTCGGGCAAGTCTTCCTTGCCATCCGCCCCGGCGATTCTTCCGGTCTTCTTCCACACCAGCCAGGCATGCATGAACGGCTCCATGTCGCCGTCGAGGACGCGGTCCACATCGCCGATCCCCAGCTTGGTCCGGTGGTCCTTGATCAGCCGGTATGGCGCCAGCACGTAGCTGCGGATCTGGCTGCCGAAATTGATATCGGCTTTGTTGTCCTCGATCTTCTTTTCCGCCGCGTTCCGCTTCGCCAGCTCGTGCTCGTACAACCGCGCCCGCAGCTGTTTCATCGCCATGTCGCGGTTCTTGTGCTGCGACCGCTCGTTCTGGCACTGCACCACGATGTTGGTGGGCAGGTGCACCATGCGCACCGCGGAATCCGTGCGGTTGACGTGCTGCCCGCCCTTGCCCCCCGCGCGAAAAGTATCCACGCGCAGGTCCTCGGGCTTGATGTCGATCTTGATTTCATCGTCGATCTGCGGGTAGACGAAAACCGACGCGAAGGACGTGTGCCGCCGCGCGTTGGCGTCGTAGGGCGAAATCCTCACCAGCCGGTGCACGCCCACTTCCGATTGCAGCAGCCCGTACACGTTCTCGCCGTTCACCTCGAAGGTGACGGACTTGATCCCAGCCGCCTCGCCCTCCTGCCGGTCGGTGACGACAGTAGAGAACCCCATCCGCTCAGCCCACCGCAGGTACAGGCGCAGCAGCATCTCCGCCCAGTCCTGGCTCTCCGTGCCGCCGGCTCCGGGATGGATTTCGACGATGGCGTCGCGGAAATCGTTCTCGCCCGCCAGCAGCATCGCCGTCTCGAGCTTCTCCAGCCGCTCCGAGAACTTCTGCAGTTCCTTGCGGATCTCGCCGGCCACGTCCTCGCCCTCGTGCTGCAGTTCGAACAGCGTCTCCAGGTCGGACATCGTGAGCAGAACCTGGGCATCGTCGGCCAGCGTCTCTTCCAGGCGCTTGCGCTCGCGCAACAGGTGTTGGTCCGGCTGGCTCCAGAATTCGGGCGCGGAAACGCGCTCTTCAATCTTGGCTAGCTGAGATTTTCGTTTGGGAGCGTCAAAGATAGCTCCGCACAGCCTCTGCTTGCTGGCGGAGCGTTGAGTACTCTCGGTCGAGTTCCTCGTTCATCACTCAAGTGTATCAGAGTCGAGCAGAAATCCCCGCCTCCCGGCGTTGATCGAAAGCGTGTCGCCCAGCCGCAGCCGCACGCCCTCGGCCTCGTGTATGTGGCCGCAGAGGAACGCAACAGGCCGCTGCTTCTCGATGAACTCGCGTACCGAACTGCTGCCCGCGTGCATGCCCTTGTGCACCCGGTCCAGGTCCGTCCCCAACGGCGGGCAATGGCAGATCAGGATCAGCGGCTTCAATCCCGCGAAAGGCGTCAGCCGCCGGGCCATCTCTTCTTCGCTGTACTCTCCCGGAGTGTTGAACGGAGTGGGCGTCGAGCAGCCCAATCCCGCAATGTGGAATCCGCCCGCCTCGAAGCTCCGGCCGTGAAAGTCAATGAGGCC
>DATNLV010000369.1:0-4057 GCA_035602665.1 Bryobacteraceae bacterium
TTGGCCATCATCACTCCGCCCACCAGCACCCCGAAATCGGGGACCGTTGGGCCGCCGGCCGCGGCGATCAGATGGGAGAAGGGCGTACCCACGGGGACCCTGAGGGTCACGGGCGTTTGGACCGCGCCGGCTACGGTGAGGACCTTGTGGGTCACGGGGCGATCGAGTCCGATGTTGACCAGGGTTTCGACGTTCAGGACCACGGCGCCGGCGTCGCGGGGGAGTCCGCCGGGGGGGATGACGCGGCCGGTGACGTCGTGGACCAGAATGAACTCGTCGCCGGCGGGGTAGGTGTCGGTCAGCGGGAAAACGCGGACGCCGGGGCCTGTTTGGGCGGCCAAGGCCTGAAGGATGTCGGCGTATTTCTCCTTGACCGCGACCACTCCTTCGGAGGCTCCGGTGCGTTCCATGGCGACGGACAGGCCGCGGAGCATGGCGCCGGCGTGGTGGTGCATGAGCCCCTTGTCCTTGTGCAGGAGGGGCTCACACTCGGCTCCGTTCACGATGACGAGCGGGACCTGGGTGCGGAGCTTGACGTTGGTGGGGAAGCCTGCGCCACCGGCGCCGACGATGCCGAGCTCTTCGAGGCGGTCGGTCATTTGACGGACTCTGACAGAGAGTATACTGGGGCTGTCAGAAAACGTCAAGATCAGTCAGTAAGAGGTCGATGGTGGATGGTGGATAGTTAAGGCGGAGGAACGGAGATGACGGGAACGGGAACGGCAGTGTGCGCAGCCCTTCTGAGTTTGGGGATCGCTTCGGGGGCCGAGTTTCGGGTGAACGATTTCGGGGCTCGGGGCGATGGCAAGAGTGTCGATACGGGCGCGATCCAGAGGGCTATCGACGCGGCGGGGAAGGCCGGCGGCACGGTGGTATTCGCGCCGGGAACGTATCTGAGCGGATCGCTGTTCCTCAAATCGGGAACGCGGCTGCGGGTGGACAAGGGCGTCGAGATACGGGGGGTGCAGGAGCAATCCGCCTATCCCGTTCAGCGGACGCGCGTGGCGGGGATCGAGATGGACTGGCCGGCGGCGCTCATCAATGTGTACGAGCAGTCGGACGTGAAGATTTCGGGCGGCGGGGTCATCGACGGCGATGGAAAGATGTGGTGGGACGCTTACTGGAAGATGCGCGCGGAGTACGAGCCGCGGGGTCTGCGGTGGGCGTCGGATTACGATTGCCAGCGACCGCGGCTCATACAGATCTACAAGGCAACGAACGTGGAGATCCAAGGACTGACGCTGAAGCGATCGGGATTCTGGACCGTGCACATCTGCTATTCGACCAAGGTGGCGGTGGACGGGCTCACGATTCGCAACAACATCGGGGGCGTGGGTCCGAGTACGGACGGGGTTGACGTTGACTCGTCGTCGGACGTTGAGGTCGCGAATTGCGACATCGAGAACAATGACGACGCGATTGTTTTGAAGGCGGGGCGGGACGCGGACGGGTTGCGCGTGAACCGGCCGACGGAGAACGTGGTGATCCACGACATCACGGTGCGCAGGGGGACGGCGGGGATCACGTTCGGCAGCGAGACCTCGGGCGGGATACGGCATGTGGAGGCTTATCGAATTCACGTGCTGCCCGGGGTGACTTACGGCATCTTTTTCAAATCGTCGCGCATGCGGGGCGGGACGCTGGAGGACATTTCGCTACATGATATCGACGCGGCGGGCGTGGATGCGGCGTTCCGGGTCACGTTCAACTGGTACCCGAATTTCAGCTATGCCAAGATACCGGCGGGGATGACGAATGTGCCGGCTTACTGGCGTGTGCTGGCAGAGCCGGTGCCACCGGAGAAAGGGATCCCGCATCTGCGGAACGTTCGGGTTTCGAATTTCAACGTGGCGTCGGCGAAGGAGGCGTTTTCGGTGGCGGCGTATCCGCAGGCGCCTTTGCTGGATGTCACGTTCAAGGACGTCGATATACGGGCGCAGAAGGCCGGCACGATCGAGGATGCCGAGAACTGGACGTTCGTCAATACGCGCGTACAGGCGGCCGATGGGAGCCGTGTGAAGCTGAAGGATTCGCGCGGGGTCACGGGATTGGCGGCGAAGTGACGGCGGGGCTGAAGCCCCGCGCGGGCTAAAGCCCGCCCCCCTAGGGGCTGAAGTGCTGGGGCGGAGGTTATCTGGCAGCCAGATAGTTTCCGTAGCCTACGATCATGGTGGACGCAACCAGGATGGCCAGGCTGATGCCTAGCAGAGTGCGCGTGCGGCGGCTGGTGCCGCGCCATTCGTGGAGGCCGATGCCCCAGAGGCTGCTGAAGATGATGATGGAGGCCATCTGGAGGGTCCAGCTCGAGAATTTGTAGGAGCCCATCTGGGCCTCTCCCATGGTGTAGAAGAAGAACTGCATGTACCAGGCGGTTCCGGCCAGGGCGCAGAAGAGGTAGTTGCTGAGCATGGGCGCGCCTTCGGCGGCGACATACTCGCGGCCGGTTCGGTTCTTGATGTTCAGCGCGATACACCACAGGAAATTCGTGGTGAAGCCTCCCCAGAGGATGACCACTAGCTTCGGCAGTCCTTGCCACAAAGCGGGCGTGCCGTGCGCGATGGCGAGTTTGGTGATGGGATCACCGGCGTCGAGACCGAAGGAGAAGCAGGCGCTCATCACGCCGGAGAAGATGGCCACCATCAGTCCCTTTTTGAAGTTGAATTCTTTGATTGACTCGGTCTTCTGCTCCGCGGACAACTCCCGCTCTTTGGACATGCCTGCAATTCCGGCGAAGGTGATGCCTACGAGGCAGACTCCGATCCCGAGCAGGATCACGAGGCCGGATTGCGTGCCCAGCACTTTGCTCGCGAACTCGCCTTTGAAGGCCGGCGGGATCAGGGTTCCGAAGGCGGCGCACAGGCCCATCACCACGGCCATGCCGAGCGACATACCGAGATAGCGCATCGTCAGGCCGAAGGTGAGTCCGCCGAATCCCCACAGCACGCCGAAGAAGTAGACCCAGAAGAGCGTGTTCCCCGGAGTTTCGCGGACCGAGGCGATGAGGCCGTGGGCGAGCAGGGTGGCGAAGAATAGCGGGGCGATGATCCAACTGAAGATGCCGCCGGCGAGCCAGTAGGTTTCCCAGGACCACTGTTTCACTTTTCGGTAGGGGACATAGAAGCTCCCGGCCGCCAGACCTCCCAGCCAATGAAAAACTACGCCGAGCGCGGGATTCGGATTCATGATGATGGTTCCTCTTATCGGAGCAGAGCGGTGGCGGTCCAGAGCATGGGCGCCTGGCCGTGGAGGTCGCCCGTGTTGCGGGGGCGGTCCAGGTAATACTCCAGGTCGTTCTTCTTGTTGGTGCCGGCGCAGACGTTGGTCACGTCGCCGTCGGCGTTGATGTACTTCACCAGGCCGAGCCAGCCCTTGCGCGCGGCGGGGGCGTAGGTTTTTTGGTCGAGCCATCCCTCCTTAACGCCCGTGACCATGGCGAAGGTGAACATGCCCGTCGAGGAAGTCTCGGGCCAGGAGTCGGGGTGGTCGATCAGCTGGCGCCAGAGGCCGTCCTCGCCCTGGAAGCGCAGGAGGGACTCCATCATCGTGCGGTACGCTGCGAGAATGCGGGCGCGCTGAGGGTGATTCGGCGGGAGGGAGCGGAGGACTTCGGTCATTCCCGCCGCGACCCAGCCGTTGCCGCGGCCCCAGAAGAAAGGCACGTCGGGGGCGTGGAAGAACAGGCCGTTGGGTTGCTGCAGCTTGTCGAGATAGGCGACCATTTCAAGCGCCGCGCGATCGAGATATTTTGCGTCGCCCGTGGCGCGGAAGGCCTGGACCTGGACGGCGGAGATCATATACATGTCGTCGATCCAGAAGCGCGTTTCGGCGGTCAGCCCTTCGGGCGTGGGCTTTTCCCACTGGCGGTCGGCGAACTGCAGGCCGAGGTCGAGGTACTTGCGGTCCTTGTTCTCGATGTAGATTTCGAGGGGGACCGTGCCGAAGACCGAGAAGTCGACGTGACGCTCGGTGGGGACGAGGGCGGACTCGGCGGGCGTCGTCAGCGGTTCGAAACGCTTGACGAGGCGCGCGGCGAGATCGCGGTCGCCGGTGACGTGCG
>DATNLV010000370.1:0-3450 GCA_035602665.1 Bryobacteraceae bacterium
CGGGGGCCAGAGAACATGGAGACGTCGGGAAACGATTTTCGTCCTGGCGGCCGACCGGCAGTCGGAGTGAACAACGTGACACGGCCGACGATCACAGTCTATTCGCCACTGGGCAAAAATACCGGCGTCGCGGTGGTTGTGTTTCCCGGCGGGGGCTATCAGACACTTGCCATTGATCTGGAAGGCTCCGAAGTTTGTGACTGGCTGACGGCGAAAGGAATCACGTGTGTGCTCTTGAAGTACCGCGTGACGGATGTGGGTCCGTATCCGAAATCGGGGCCGTATCCGGAATCACCTATGGCATTGGAAGATGCACAGAGGGCTATGGGGCTGGTGCGCTTTCACGCGGCGGAGTGGCACATCGATCCACACAAGATTGGAGTGCTGGGGTTTTCGGCAGGCGGTCATCTGTCGGCGGCGATGAGCACGCACTTTCAGGCGCGCTTGTATCCGGCTGTCGATGCCGCCGACAAACAGAGCTGCCGTCCCGATTTTGCGGTGGTCGTTTATCCGGGCCATCTGTCGCTGTCCGCGGCGCAGTGGGATGCGAAGCAAGGCAGAACAAGGGTCGTGGTTCCCAAGCTGGATCCTCGTTCGGTTGGAGAAGGAAGTCTTGCGCTGAACCCCGATCTCCACATCACCAGCCAGACGCCGCCCACTTTCCTGCTGCAGGCGGAGGATGACCATGTGGACAATGTTAACGACTCGCTGGCTTACT
The DNA here is from genome assembly GCA_035602665.1 of Bryobacteraceae bacterium. GTDB lineage: Bacteria > Acidobacteriota > Terriglobia > Bryobacterales > Bryobacteraceae > DASWZN01. Next base: position 719 of record DATNLV010000370.1, read on the forward strand.
ACATCGCGCTGAAGAAGGCTGGGGTTCCCGTGGAGATGCATTTGTACGCGCACGGCGGGCATGCGTTCGGGCTGCGGCGCACGAAGTTCCCGATCACGGGATGGCCTCAGTTGGTGGAGAAATGGCTGGCGACGCTGGGGATGATTCCGGAGTGAAAAACTCCTGCATCCTCCATGCACTTGCTAGCATCCGATGAATCTTACATACTTCTATCGGGGGTTTTTGGGTCATGGACTCCGTTTTGGCGCTGCATAGATTTCACTTCGCCTTCACCATCACGTTTCACTATCTTTTCGCGCAGCTCACCATGGGCCTTGCCCTGCTGATCTTCGTGCTGAAGTCAATCGCAATGAAAACCGGGGACGACCGTTATCACCACGCCGCCCGCTTCTGGATCAAGATCTTCGCCATCACCTTCGCCGTCGGCGTGGTCACCGGCATTCCCATGGAATTCCAGTTCGGCACCAACTGGTCGCGCTTCTCCCGGTACGCCGGCGGCGTCATCGGCCAGACCCTGGCCATGGAAGGCGTCTTCGCCTTCTTTCTCGAGTCCAGCTTCCTGGGCCTGCTGATCTACGGCGAGAACCGCCTCAGCCGCAAGCTCCACTGGCTCACCTCGCTGGTCCTGCTCGTGGGCACGTGGCTCTCCGGCTTCTTCATCGTCGCCACGGACGCCTGGATGCAGCACCCCGTTGCATACGCGCCCGGCCGCGACGGCGTCGTCCTGAGCAGTTTCTGGGGCCTGATCCTCAACCCCTGGACGTTCTGGATGTACCTCCACAACATGCTCGGCACGGTGGTGACGGCGTCTTTTGTCATGGCCTCCGCCGGCGCCTTCTACCTGCTCGCCCAGAAGCAGGAGGAATACGGCCGCATCTTCGTGCGCACCGGAGTCATCGCCGCCGCCATCGCCTCGGTCCTCATGCTGTTCCCCACCGGCGACCGGCAGGGCGTCATGGTCACACGCTACCAGCCCGTCACTCTGGCCGCCATGGAGGGCCTGTTCGAAAGCGTCAACGGCGCCCCCATTGCCATGCTCGGCCAGCCGGATATGGAGAAGCAGAAGCTCGACAATCCGCTCCTGGTCCCGCGCGCATTGAGCTTCCTGACCTACCAGGAGTGGGCGGCACACGTCAAAGGCCTCAACGCGTTTCCCCCGGCGGACCGCCCCGATAACATCCCCCTGCTGTATTACAGCTATCACATCATGGTGGGCCTGGGGACTCTCTTCATCGCCGTCATGCTGGTCTCTCTGTGGCTGATGCGGCGAGGGAGCATCTATGAGTGCCGCCCCTGGCTGTGGGTCCTGATGCTCTCGCTCCCGTTCCCCTTCATCGCCAACACCGCCGGCTGGATGACCGCCGAGTTGGGGCGCCAGCCCTGGCTGGTTTACGGACTCATGCGCACCGCCGCCGGTCCGTCGATGCAGGTTTCGAGCGGCAACACGCTATTCACCCTGCTTGGCTTCATGGGCATGTACACGCTTCTGGCGATCCTGTTTCTGTTCCTCACGCGCCGCGAGTTCGAGCACGGCCCGGAGCCGGAGTTCGAGAGCACCGAGCCCCTCTCCGGTGGGGCAGGCCGCGGACCACGTGGCGCTTCAGCCCCGCTGTCTTAACTAAGGAGCCCCTATGGCAACCGTCTGGTACTGTCTGGTCGCACTCATGATCGCCGGTTACGTCATCCTCGATGGCTTCGACCTCGGGGCCGGCATTCTCCACTTCTCCGTCGGCCGCACCGAGTCGCAGCGCCGCCGCGTGATCCGCTCGATCGGCCCCGTCTGGGACGGCAACGAGGTGTGGCTTCTAGCCGGGGGCGGCACGCTCTACTTCGCCTTCCCCAACCTGTACGCCCAGAGCTTCTCGGGCTTCTACCTGCCGCTCATGATGGTCCTGTGGCTGCTCATCGTGCGCGGCATCGCCATCGAGTTTCGCAACCATCTGGAGGACAACCTGTGGCGTCCGTTCTTCGACGCCCTGTTCATGCTGGCCAGCGCCTTGCTCGCGATCTTTTACGGCGCGGCACTGGGCAACGTCGTGCGCGGCGTGCCTCTCGATGCCAGCGGCAGCTTCTTCCTGCCGCTCTGGACCGACTTCCAGCCTAGCGGCAAAGCCGGCATCCTCGACTGGTACACCGTTCTGGTGGGCCTGCTGGCCTTCGTGACGCTCACCGTCCACGGCGCCCTCTGGATCGCTCTCAAGAACGAGGACCTGTTGCAGCACCGCGCCCGCATCATCGCGAAGTGGGTCTGGGGCGCCGTCGCGCTCCTCACCGCCGCCGTCACCCTGGCCACGTTCCGCGTCCAGCCGCTGGTGCTCCACAACCTGACTACATACCTGTGGGGCTGGGTTTTTCCCGACCTGGCTCTGGCCGGTCTCATTGCCACGCTGGTCTTCATCCTGCGCGGCGACGACCTGAAGGCCTTCCTCTCTTCCTGCGCCTTCATCGCCGGCATGCTGACCAGCGCCGTCTTCGGCATCTATCCTTACGTGCTGCCGTCGAACACCGACCCGCGGCTCGGCCTCACTATCGCCAACACCCAGACCTCTTCCTACGGTCTGTCGGTGGCGCTGGTCTGGTTCATTCCCGGCATGCTGCTGGTGCTGGCCTACTCGGTCTTCATCTACCGCCACTTCGCGGGGAAGGTGCGGTTGGAGGAAGACGGATATTAGTTGGGCCGGGCAAGGGGGAACCGCATGGAATGGCCCCCCGAGGTCAAGTTAACTTTCTTT
>DATNLV010000719.1:0-7806 GCA_035602665.1 Bryobacteraceae bacterium
TACCGTGGCCGATCCCGAGATTCTCTCCGTCGCGCGGCCGTACCACGAGCTGGCCGAGCGCTTCCTGAATATGCCCGTGGCCCAGTCGCCGGTCGATATGGACGGCCGCATCGCGCGCTTCGAGGACTCTCCTCTGGTCGAAGCGATCCAGACCGTGCAGTTGGCCTCTACGGGCGCGGACGTTTCCTTCACCGCTTTGTTTAACTCCGGTGTCCGGATTCCGAAAGGCCCCGTGACCGTGCGCCAGATCGCGGCCCTTTACGTCTACGACAACGAGCTCTACACCATCCAGGGCGACGGCCGGATGGTCAAGGATGCCCTCGAGAACGCGGCGCGCTTCTTCCGCAAGTGCCCCGACGCGGCCTGCTCGCACGGTCCGCTGGTGGGCAGCGAAGTCATCGGCTTCAACTACGACATGGCCGAAGGCGTGGACTACGAGATCGATCTCACGCGGCCAGAAGGCCAGCGCATCGTGAATCTGCGTTGGCAAGGCAAGCCGCTCGATCCGAACCAGAAGCTCCGTATCGCCGTCAACAACTACCGCGCCGGCGGCAGCGGCGGCTACGGCATGTTCCGCAACGCGCCCATTCTCTGGAAATCCAACCTCGACATCCGGACGCTAATGATCGACTACTACACGGCCCACCGCCGTCTTCCCGCCCACTCTTCCGACAACTGGCGCATCATCCCGGCCGCGGCCGTGAAGGTGTTGGAACGGGAGGAGCAGTAGCCGGCCGGCGGCCGGCTACTGCAGCTGTCAGCCGTCAGCTTTCAGCTATCAGCCCGAGTTCGCTGAGCTCCTCCTGACTTCTGTCTCCTGCCTCCTCCTGCCTCCTTGCTAACCTGTAACCAGCGATGCTTGCCGAGTTCCAGATCGGTGATACCGTTGGCGACTATCAGATCATCGGCGTTCTGGGCCGCGGCGGAATGGGCAAGGTCTTCCAGGTGCGGAACCGCCTGTCCGATCGCGTCGACGCGATGAAGGTGATCCTTCCCGGCCACGAGGACGACCCCGATGTCGCGAGCCGCTTCCTGCGCGAGATCAAGCTGCTGGCAGGCCTCGAGCACCCCAATATCGCCACCTTGCGGACCGCGCTCCAGGCCGGGGACCGCATCCTGATGATCATGGAATTCGTCGACGGCGCCAACTTGCAGGACAAACTCGCCAGAGGCCCGCTCCCCCTCGCCGAGGCCGTGGACTGCGCCCGCCAGGTGCTCGGAGCCCTCGCCTTCGCGCACGCCCGCGGCGTGATCCACCGCGACGTCAAGCCCCCCAACATTCTCACGACCGCGGCCGGCCTGGTCAAACTCACCGACTTCGGAATCGCGCGGTCCATCGGCGGCGACGGCACTCTCACCGGCGCCGGCATGGCCATCGGCTCGCTTTCGTACATGTCGCCGGAGCAGGTGCAGGGCGGATCGGCGGACGCGCGGTCGGACCTCTACTCGCTAGGCGTCACACTCTACGAGGCCGTCAGCGGAAGGCGGCCCTTCGAGGGCGACAACGCGTACGCCGTCATGCACGCGCAACTCGCTGGAGAGCCGATCCCGCCGTCCCAATGGAACCCGGCGATCCCCGCCGCGCTCGACGGCCTGATTGTGAAAGCCATCGCCCGGGCTCCGGAGCAGCGCTTCCAGACGGCGGCCGAGTTCGCGAGCGCGCTCGCTGCATTCGGCACCGGCGAACTTGCCACGGCCACCGTTGTCTCGAAGCCGCCCCCTGGTTTCGATCCCGAGGAGTTGGCTCGCCTCGAAACCAACCTCCGCCCCGCGCTGGGGCCCATCGCCAGGCACCTGGTCACCAAAACCGCGCGCGCCTGCTCGACCTTGGAGCAACTGCGCCAGCGCCTGGCCGAGCAGATCCCGGACGCCTCCGCGCGCGAGACGTTCCTGCGGCGCAGCCAGACCGGAACCACCACGGCCGTGCCGCCGCCTTCGCCCGCTGCCGCCGGAACCGCTCCGCAATGGGACCCCGCCGTCATCGAGACTCTGAAGCGGAAGCTGGCGGCTTACCTGGGGCCCATCGCCCCCGTCATGGTCACGAGGCAAATGCGTAGCGCCCGGACGATCCAGGAGCTTTACCAGACGCTCGCCGCCGAGATCCCGTCAGAGCGTGACCGCAAGGCTTTTCTGGGGTCGCTCCCATGATCAGAGTCGCGCTGCCTTTTGGGATCGGCACGCCGGAGGAGAAGCGCGGTTCGTACAGGAATGCTTTGCGTCAGGCGGGCATCGAGCCGGCCGAGACCATCACCGACCTGGGCGGCGTGGATGGCCTGCTGCTGGCCGGCGGCACCGACGTCGATCCGGCGCTATACGGTGCCGGGCGCGAGGCCGACACCGAGGAACCGGACCGCGTCCGAGACGGCCTCGAAGGCGCCCTTCTGGACGAGGCGCTCGTGCGCGACCTGCCGGTCCTGGGCATCTGCCGCGGACTGCAGTTCCTCAACGTTCACCTGGGCGGCACGCTGCGGCAGCATATCGACGGGCACAAGTGCCCGAAGGTGCGCGAGGTCCACGGCATCGCGATCGCGCCGGGCAGCCGGCTGGAGGCTATTCTGGGAACGCGGGTGTACGTAGTGAATTCGCGCCACCATCAGGCGGCGGACCGCAGCGGGACGGGCCTCGCGGTGACCGCCACGGCGCCCGATGGCGTGGTGGAAGCTCTGGAACTCCCCGGTAGGCGCTTCGTCCTGGCGGTGCAGTGGCATCCCGAATCCCGCACCGACGGTACCGACGCCAAGCTCTTCGAGGCTTTCCGAAAGGCGCTCAGCGCGGGGCCTTCCGCTCGATGATGCTGATCGGGGCGTCGTTCCTCCGGGCGCGGCCGATCAGCCAGGCGAAAAGCACGCCGATCAGGATGGAGGCCGCCGCGAATAGCGCAACCACAGGCTGATTGATGACTAAAGCGAGGACAACCAGCGCGAGCCCCAACCAGAGATCGACCTTCTGGGCGCTGATCGGCCGGTGCAGCCAGTCCCGCGGGCCAAGGTCGGCCTTCGTGAAGAGGTGCCCGCAGCGAGGACAGACCAATTCTTCCGCTTCGAGCGCGTCGTCAACGTTGTCCTGACGGAACCGGGTGCCGCACCTCTTGCACTTCAGTTTCTCTTTCACGGCCGGGCCTTGGACAGTATACCCGACCTACGCCACAGCGCAATTGGAGACGACCGCCCTCACCCCTGGTAGCGTTTGAAGATCAGGCACCCGTTGGTGCCGCCGAACCCGAAGGAGTTCGAAAGCGCATAGTCGATCTTGAGCGGCCGCGGGTGGTTGGGAACGTAGTCCAGATCGCAGTCGTGGTCGGGGACCTCGTAGTTGATGGTGGGCGGCGCGAGCTGATCGCGAATGGCGAGCACCGTGAGGCCGGCTTCCAGACCCCCCGCGCCGCCCAGCAGATGGCCCGTCATGGACTTGGTCGAGCTCACCGCCAGCTTGTAAGCATGCTCGCCGAAGCAACGCTTGATCGCCACCGTCTCGACGCGGTCGCCGACGTCGGTCGAGGTGCCGTGCGCGTTGATGTAGTCGATCTGCTCTGGCGCGATCCCGGCGTCCTTGAGCCCCAGGCGCATCACACGGAAGGCGCCGTCGCCATCCTCGGGAGGAGCGGTGATGTGGTAGGCGTCGCCGCTCATGCCGTATCCCACCACTTCGGCCAGGATCGGCGCGCCGCGCTGCTTCGCCAGATCCAGTTCCTCGAGAATGAGAATGCCCGAGCCTTCTCCCACCACAAAACCGTCGCGGCCCTTGTCCCACGGCCGGCTGGCGCGCTGGGGCTCGTCGTTGCGCGTGGAGAGCGCGCGCATGGCGGCGAATCCGCCGATCCCCAGTCGCGTGATGGTGGCCTCGGCGCCGCCACAGATCATGGCGTCCGCGTCGCCGCGCTGGATCAGCCGGAAGGAATCGCCGATGGCGTGCGCGCTGGTGGTGCAAGCGGTGGCCGTCGCCGAGTTGGGTCCTTTCGCGCCCGCGCGGATGGACACGTAGCCGGAAGCCAGGTTCACGATCGTGGCCGGAATGAAGAACGGAGAAATGCGTTTGGGCCCGCCCCGCAGCAGGTTTTCGAACTCTCGCTCGATCACCTCGAACCCGCCGATCCCGCTTCCGATGTAGACGCCGACGCGTTCCGCGTTGTCCGGGTCGACCTTCAGGCCGGAAGAGGACAGGGCGAAATCAGCCGCCGCGATGGCGTACTGCATGAACCGCCCCATCTTCTTGATCTCTTTGCGTTCGATGAATCTCTCGGGGTCGAAGCCCTTCACCTCGCCGGCGATGCGCGTGGTGAAGGCGGTGGCGTCGAAGGATGTGATGGGACCGATGCCGCAACGCGAACAGCGGACACCTTCCCAGGTCTCCTCCGTGCCGACGCCCAGAGGAGACACGAGTCCGATACCGGTGACAACGACCCTACGTGACAATGCTCCGCTCCATGTTGTGGGAAGAAAAAACGAGGCCAGTCGCTACTTTTTAGCCAGCTTCCCCTCGATGTAGTCGATGGCCGCCTTGACCGTCGCGATCTTTTCGGCCTCTTCGTCCGGGATGTCCAGATCGAAGGCCTCTTCGAACGCCATGATCAGCTCGACCAGGTCGAGGGAGTCGGCGCCCAGGTCGTCGACGAAGGACGCGGTATTGTCCACCTGCGCCTCGTCCACTCCAAGTTGCTCGACGATGATCTGCTTCACCTTCTGCTCAACCGACATGAATCCTCCAGAGACTCCGTGAATTGAATGATTCTAGCGACGATTGCGGCCCGCCGCAACTGCCGTTCCGGGTGCCACGCTACAATCGGGCTATGCCCGACGGCCCTGTGCTCCTGTTCGCCCTGCCAATCCAGTCCCTCGAACAAGTCTCCCAACCTGCTGACGCGACTTCGGCAGCGCCACACTGGAACCGCCCAAACCACAATACCGCACTCGGGAGCTTATTTCCGAATACGGGTGCGACCGCGACCGGAAGGAGCCTGGCGAGGGCGTGTTTCCTGGTTCTCGCGGCTGCCGCGACGGCCGTGAGCGGCCGCTCGCAAACAGTGGCATGTCCTGAGAGCATCACGGTGACGGAGAGCACCCAGGCGAGCGGCGGGTGGCGCCCCGTCAGCGCCAAAGCCGAGCACCGGTTCGAGCGGATTTCCGTATTCAACGGCAAGCAGGGCGGCGAGGAATACGACCTGGCTCCCGATGACGAGAAGACCAGCGGCCGAGCGACCATCCAGACCTGGGTTCTGAAGGACTACCGGAGTATGAACCTGTTCGTCCGCTGCCGCTACCACGCGACCGAGGTCACGCTGGAACAGGATCTGCCCGCGCCACTCCAAACCTGCACGCTGACGTTCGAGATCCGAAAGGACGGGACGATCGTCGGCAAGTCCACGGCGGTCTGCCGCTGAGGCTGGCGCGCGGCCGCGGATGGCATACCATAAGAACTGCTCGACGCTCATCGCGATATGAAGAATGCCTCGTTCAACTGGAGTCAGCTCTACGCCGGCGTAAGCCTCACCACGCTCGCCACGCTCCTGCTCGAGTTGGCGCTCACGCGTATTTTTTCCGTGGTCTTCTACTACCACTTCGCTTTCCTCGCGATATCGATCGCGCTATTCGGTTTGGGGGCGGGCGGCGTGTTCTCCTATGTGGTGGCGGGGGGCCGCAAGCCCTTTTTCGAAAACCTGGGCACCCTCGCCGTTGCGAACGCCGCGCTAGCGTTCCTAGCGCTCGCGGTGGTGTTGACACGCCGCGGCGAGCTGGGCTACGGCACACTGGCGCTGGTCTACTTCACGAGCGCGTTGCCGTTCTTCGCCGCCGGGACCACCGTCTCGCTGGTCATCGCCGAGACCATCGAGCGCGTAGACCGCGTCTACTTCGCCGATCTCCTGGGGGCCGCCGCGGGCTGCCTGCTTCTGGTCCCTCTGCTCAATGTCCTGGGCGCGCCGAATACCGTGCTGGTGGCGGCGCTGCTTTATGCGGTCTCCGCCGAGACGTGGTTCCGCCTGGCGGGGCGCCGCTCCGGGCGGGGGTTCGCGCTGATGCTCGCCGGCCTGCTCGTGGCCCTTATCGCGGTCAACACTTTCTATCCGATCATCACCGTCAAGCATGCCAAGGGGCAAGAACTCCGCGGCGAGCGCTTCGTGAAGTGGAATAGCTTCTCGCGCGTGGGACTCGAGGGCAACGGTCCCGGAACCTGGAACATCATCATCGACGCCGACGCATCCACCAACATTGCGGATGTCGATCCCGCGGCTATCTCTGCCGCCGAGCGGGACCGCATGCTGCACCGGGGTCCCGGCCTGGTCTACCTTCTGCGGCCGGGCGCCAAGACACTGATCATCGGGGCGGGCGGTGGATTGGACGTCGCGCGCGCCCTCGTCTCGGGCTCCCGGGACATCACGGGCGTAGAGATCAACCCCATCATCGCCACCACCATCATGCGCGAGCGATTTCCGGATCTCAGCCGGCGTCTCTACTTCCGCCCGGAGGTCCGCATCCGGGTCGAGGACGGCCGCAGCTTCGTGCGCCGCACGGCGGAGAAATACGACGTCATCCAGATGACGCTGGTCGATACCTGGGCTTCCACCGCCGCGGGCGCCTTCGCGCTCTCGGAGAACAACCTCTACACCGTGGACGCTTTCGAGGACTACCTGACGCACCTCACCGATGACGGCGTGCTGGTCTTCTCGCGCTGGGGCCTGGACCCTCCGCGCGAATCGCTGCGGCTGGTTTCGCTGGCCCGCGCGGCGCTGGCCAGGATGGGAGTGGCTGATGTCTCCGGCAAGGTGCTGGCGGTTCGCGAAAACCTGGGGGCCGAATTCGCCGATCAGGGCGAGCTGGACACCGTCCTCATCGGGCGGCGGGCGTTCAGCGCGGACGATATCGGACGACTCCGCGCGGCGCTGGCGGGCGGCCGATTCACTCCTCTGTACCTGCCGGACGAGGCGCTGCCGAATGCCTTCACCGGCCTGATCCGCAGCCAGGACCCGGTCGCATTCGAGCGGCAATACCGTTACGACATTTCCGCCGTGGACGACAACCGGCCCTTCTTCTTCTACACGGTGCAGCCGCGCGACATCGGGGAGTTCCTCAAGCACGCCTCCCGCCTCAGTGTCGACTACAGAGTCAACCGCGCCGTGCCGCTGATTTTCGGATTGCTCATCGTGAGCCTGCTCGCGACCGGGATGATGCTGGGGCTGCCGCGCCTGCTGCTCGGAAGCCGCCTGCCTTCCGACAAAAGCGCGCTGCGTTTCCTGTGGTACTTCATCTTCATCGGCATGGGCTACATCCTGATCCAGGTTGCGCTGGTGCAGAAATTCGTGCTCTTCCTGGGCCATCCGACCTACGCTCTGACGGTGATCATCTTCTCGATGTTGTTGTCGAGCGGACTGGGCAGCTACTTCAGCCGCAGGATCGCCACGGGCTCCGATCAACGCCTTGGCCGCGTGCTCGCGCTGGTGGCGGTATTGGTGGCCGTCCTCGCCATTTCGGTTTCGCCGGTGCTCGGAGCGGGAGTCGGCCTGCCGCTGCCCATCAAGTTCCTCATCAGCGTGCTGTTGATCGCTCCCGCCGGGTTCTTCATGGGCGTTCCGTTCCCAACCGGCCTGCGCCGGCTGGAGGGTGTGCACAAACCATCGGTGCGCTGGGCATGGTCGCTGAACGCCGCTGCGAGCGTGCTCGGTTCGGTGACCGCCCTCGTGCTGGCCATCTACCTGGGCCTGCGCGAGACGCTTTTGATCGGCGGCGCCATGTATCTCTGCGCGCTGGCGGTGCTCCGCCTCAGCCGCCGGGCGACATGACCTCGCGCATCGTCTACCTGCACGGGTTCGCCTCC
>DATNLV010000729.1:0-5713 GCA_035602665.1 Bryobacteraceae bacterium
CACGCGTGGGAGTATCTGTACAGTCAGGCCAGCATCTACTCTCCGGGAACCGCGTACGACAACGCCTCGCCCAATCCATATATGCAGCCGCTGTTCAAGCGGTACAGCGGTTTCGATATGAATACGCGGTACGGGGTCGGCTTCCAGTCGCTGTACGCGGGCGGGGACAACTACGTCTACTCGAATTGCGCGAGCGGGGCGTGTACGACGCTGGGCGCTCCCAAGGCGAATCCGGCGGCGACGATCCTGAACTACGTGGTGGCGGGCGGCAACGTGCACTATCCGCCGGGCGCCGCGCACGGGTTGGACGACTACCCGGCGGCGACGGTGTTGTCGAGCATCGAGAGTTTCGGGGACGCGGGGGAGGCGGCGGTTCCGGTGAGCTATCATCTGTGGGACTTCATCAACAACGACCCGGCGGTGGACGATGATTGCGGGGGGCACTGGCTGACGTTCTGGTATCAGAACATGCCGGGGTTGGGGAACGCGACGGTGGATCCGAGCCGCGCGGGGCAGCCGCTGCTGAACTGGTGGGTGTTTATGTACTACTGAGGAAAAGAAGCCGGACGTGGACGTCCGGCGCAGCTCTGGAGAGCCGCCCCACTCCGGCTGACATGCGCAGGACACTAGAAGGGTGGAGCGCGAAATCGGTTCCGAGTGTGCTGACGCGGCGGTGGCGATCGTTCGGGCGGGTGGGGCGGAGGAGAGCGTTCTGCTCATACGGCGCGCGACGCGGGAGAGCGACCCGTGGTCGGGGCACTGGTCGTTTCCAGGCGGGCGGCGGGAGGCGGAAGATCCGGACCTGGTGCAGACGGCGCTGCGCGAGCTGGGGGAGGAGTGCGGCATTCAGCTGGCGCTCCGGGATCTGGAAGGCGCGCTGCCGGTGGCGGTGGCCAGGCGGAGGACGCCTCCGTTTCTGGTGGTGGCGCCGTTCGTGTTCGCCGTGGATGGCCAGCGGCCGACGGTTCTGGATCCGCGTGAGGCGGTGGAAGCGGTGTGGGTTCCGCTGGCTGCGTTGCGCGACCCGGCCCGGCATCGTTTGGGGCCGGTGGCGGGGGTTCCGCGCGAGATGTTGTTTCCGGCGGTGGAGGTGAACGGCTGGCCGCTGTGGGGATTCACGTATCGTCTGATCTCGGACTGGCTGGGGCTGGAGCCGGAGGGGACGTGCTCCGATGCGGCGCGGGGCATACTGGACTTCCTGCTTTCGCTCGGCTTGCGGCTCAGGCGGGGATGGACGGATGGGGTGGCGGAGGTGGAGGGCGCCATTCCGGTGGCGGAGGTTGTGGCGGAGGTTTCGAAGGCGGGGTGCGGGTATCCGGCGGTCAACATGGTGGAGGTTCGGGCGGACGTGGTGCGCGTGGTGGGATTGGCGTTCGAGGAGATGCGGATTAAGGGCTGGCCGCGGGCCGGTGTCGACGGGCGGCCAGCCTGAACTAGCGTAGTGCGTCGCAAATCTCGAGCAGTATGACTGGTAGAAGACCAGCGGTGGGACAGGCACGAATTTCGCAAGTACAGCGAAATTCGAGCCAGTCCCGGGTTTGCGGCCAATTCCGATGGGCGACGGAATCTACGGTCGCACTACACTAACTTAGCGACGGCTACATCCCGTACTTCTGAAGGACGGCGCGCAGCTCCGCGAGCAGGTTCTCGCGCGAGGTGAGTCCGGGCGGGTGGGCCGGTTCCTGAACCTCCGGCCGGACCAGGGACTGGAGATAGTGCACCGGCTCCTTGACATACGCCGGGACGTGCACACGCTCCTGCGGATGGGAGCCCCACGTGCGGACGGCCATACGGTTGGCGGAGACCCGCTCGGCCAGGCGAAGCTCGGGATAGACGATGTCGATGGCCGAGATGGTCAGAACATCCTCGACGGGCAGCGGAACCCGCGGATCGAACCAGTGCACCGGTTCCATCACCTCGGGCCGCACCGCGGCGCCGACGACTTGCTCCCGCTCCGCCAGCGCGCCGATCAACGACGCAAAGGCGTGCGGCGGCTCATTGGCTTCGATCGCCAACTTGTAGAGCAGGGCATCCAGCCAGATGAGGTAGAAGCGGTATTTGCCGGGCGAAACATCCTGGAGGGTCCGGTCCTTGAATTGTTCCAGGAATGGTTTGAACTCGGCCTCGAAAAGGGTATTGCGGACGGCCTCGCTGGCGGGTTCGAAACTACGAACGCTCCCGTTGCTCTCCACTTCCATGTGGACAGGGAGAGTGGTTGTGACGACGAAGCCGATTTGAGAAGCCACGCGATCGAAGACCTGATCGATCTCGCGCTGGTTCTCTTTCATGGAGCGGTAGACCTGGATCAGGTCCTGATAAAGGTGAATAGCCGACGGATGAGGCGGCTCGACCCAGGGTGTTGGCCTCAGATTCACGTTCACCTCGCTGTTGGTGCGGACACCAGCCTGTCCGGGGTGTCGATTGCCTGGTTGGCGGGCGTCCGCGGGCCGGCGCAGACGTTGCCCCTGTGCTGCGATTGGACGTATTCCGCCAACCGGGCCTGATGAACACGGTACGGCACGGGCGCTTGCGAAATTCCGAAAAGGTCGACGTCTTCCCAGCCCGCTCCTGGACGTATAAACTCCAGACCGGGAATCTCCGGCGCGGAGGCAGGGACGCTGGGCGCGGCAGTCCGCTCGGGCGGCGCGGGGGCGGGGCCCGGCAGACCGGCGCACTTGCGCGCGTAGGAGTCATCGAGCCAGTTGAGGACGCGCTGCCCGCGCACCAGCAGGTCGGCACTGTGGAGGTCGACCCGCTCGCGCATCTGGACGGCGAAGGCGCTGATGGCGGAGGAATCCCGCGGATCGCAGGACGCCACGAAATCGTAAATCTCGGAGAGCCGCGCGTAGGTGTCGAGGTTCGTTTCCTTGATGAAGTTGCGGACGGCGGCGCGCAGGCTCTGGCTCAACGTTTCGGGATGGAAGCGCCTGAGTAACTGGAAACAGAAATCCACCTGCATGTTGAAATAATGCAGGCCGAAGTCGCTGAAATTGCGATCGAAGAAAGCGTAGTTCGCGAGCTGGTGGAACGCCTCGGGGCGCGCCTGCTTGAGCCGGTAGTCGTAACCGAACGCATCTCCGAGCAGGCGTCCTTCGGCGAGCAACTTCGTCTCCAGGCCCGTGCCGGGATAGGCCTCGGCGCGACAGAAATTGAACGGATTCTCGTTGTGACGCTCCATGAAGCGGAGGTTTACGAGGATGTCGTCGAGGGCCGTGTCGGGCTCGAACATGAGGAGGTTGTAGGCCACGTGGACGTCGAACTGGTTGAGGATGCGGAGCGCGTTCAGGACCTGGTCCACCGTGTTTTTGCGGTTCAGGTTGCGCAGGCCGTTTACGGACGCGTTCTCGACGCCCAGGAAGACGCGGAAAATCCCGAGCTGATCCAGGATGCGAATGGACTCTTCGGTGATGCTGTCGGGCCGCGCCTTGACCGCGATCGCGATTTCGCGCGCTCCTTCGCGCCACAGGCCGTCGCGGACCGCGGCGAAGCGCTCCGCGGCCTTCTGCTGATTTGGCACGAAGAAGTTGTCGTCCTGGAAATTGAAGATGCGGACGCCGTGGCGGTGGTACAGGTCGGCCATTTCCGCCACGATGCTGTCGACGCCGCGAATGCGGAACCGCTTTCCGCCCACGCGCTGATACCAGGCATTAATGCTGCAGAAGGCGCAATCGCGCCAGCAGCCGCGGCTGGTCAGAATGCTGGCGATGGGCTTGCCGTAGTAACTGTGAAAGGAGATGCGCTTGGGCCACGGCAGGTCGTCCAAGCTGTCGGGATTTCCGTTGGACGGGTTGGTGGAGGGCTGGCCATCCGGCCCGCGGTAGCAGAGCCCGGGAACGGCGTGGAGGGAGGCCAGGTTTTCGGCCAGGGCGCACATCAACTCCTCGCCCTCGCCGAGCGCCACCGAGTCGAAGGCGGGGAAATCGCGGATGAGTTTCTCGCAGTTGAAGGATGCAAACGGGCCTCCGGCGACGATGTGGCCGAGGTAGCCGGCTTCACGGAGGCGGTCCGCAAACTCGCAGAACTCGCGCCCGCGCGAGGTGAAGACCATGGAAAGGCCAGCGATCTGGGGATTGAGGGCGATGGTTCGTGCGACGGCCTCCGGTATGTCCTCCGGGGAGCTGAAGGGAACGATGGTGGCGCTGTGCCCACGCGTCTCCAGGGACGACGCGATGTAGCGAAGCCCGAGATTCTCCTCGAGTTCCGCTCCAATCAGCGAAACATTCATGGCTCACCTCTGAATGGGGTGACGGAAACTGCCTGAATTCTACATCCCTTAATTTCGGAATGCAAGGGGAAAAGAGTATTAATATACGGTTAAACGCGGAGCTAAAGCTCCGCGCGGGCTAAAAGCCCGCCCCCCCCAGAGGACGTGGTTAGCGGGCGGCGAGGGCTTCGGCGACGGCCTCTTCGAAGGCGGCGGCGCTGTCCTCGATGGCTTCGGGGGAGATCACTAGCGGGGGACAGATCTTTACGGTCGAGGCGCCGGGGCCTACCGGACCGAACAGCAGCACTCCCTTTTCGACGGTGCGGCGGACGATATCGAAGGCGAGATCGCCATCGGGATTCTTGGTTCCGGGGCGGACGCAGATGACTCCGGCGACTAAGCCCTTGCCGGTGACGAAGCCGATTTGCGGGAAGCGCGTCTGGATGGCCGTCAGTTTACGGTGAAGGAGGGCGCCGTTGACGCGGGCGCGGTCGGCCAGGTTCTCGCCTACGATCAGATCGATCGAAGCCAGCGCGGCGGCGCAGCAGACGGGATTGCCGGTGTGGGTGGAGGACATGGTGCCGGGCGGGAACAGGTCCATCACGTCGGCCTTGCCCGCGACGGCGGCGATGGGGAGCGACGAGGAGAAGCCCTTGCCGAAGGTGGCGAGGTCGGGGACCACTCCGTAGTGCTCGAATCCCCACAGCTTTCCGGTGCGGCCGAATCCGGCCTGGACCTCATCGATGACCAGGAGGGCTTTGTGGCCGGTACACCACTGCTGCAGCGACTGGACGTAGGAGCGCGGGGCGAAGGCGGCAGTGGAACCCTGGTAGGTTTCCATGATGACGCCGGCGACGTTGCGCGGCTCGGCGCCACGCTCGCGGAGTTGGTGCTCGAAGTGTTCGAAGGACAGGCGGTCGCTCCAGACGCCGTCGGGGAATGGGACCTGGACGAAGCCGGGGTCGAAGTTGACGATCCATTCCTTGAGGGCGGGGATGCCGCCGAGCTGCTGCGCTCCGAGGGTGCGGCCATGGAAGGCGTTCTCGAAAGACACGATCACATTCTTGGCGCGGCCGCCCTGGCGAACGCCGTGGGCGCGGCAGAGCTTGATGGCGGTCTCCACGGCTTCCGAGCCGGTGGAAACCAGGAACACTTTTTCGAGCGGCGGCGGCAGGAGCGAGGCGAGGCGCTCGACCAGGCGCGCGCGGATCTCGGTGGGGAAGCAGTAATTCGTCAGCAGACCGGTGGTGGCTTGGGCGGCGATGGCGTCGCGGATTTCCTGGCGGCCGTGGCCGGCGCTGGCGACCAGGATGCCGGAGGACCAGTCGATCCAGCGGTTGCCCCAGGCGTCGAAGACCTGGAATCCCTCGGCGCGATCCCAGACGACGGGCGGCAGGCCGCGCATGGAGACCGGCTCGAGGCGGGCGAGCTTCTCGAGCAGCGGCAGCGATTCGGGAACGGGCAGGTTGGTCACGATGCGGCGGAATGGGGTCTCGAGGTGGGGGACAG
>DATNLV010000748.1:0-2801 GCA_035602665.1 Bryobacteraceae bacterium
CGGTTCAGTCGCTCAGCAATCAAGCGGCCGCCGCGGGGGCGATGTTCTGGTTCACGCGGAAGAGATTGCCCGGATCGTACTTCGCCTTCACCTGCCGCAGCCGGGCGTAGTTCCCGCCGTAGGTGGCCTCAATGCGTTCAGCGCCTTCTTCCATCATGAAGTTGATGTACGCGCCCGGCGCCGAGTAGGGATGCAAGGCGTCCCAATAACCTCTGGCCCACTCGGTGATCTTGCCCTTGTTGCCGGGGTCCGGATCCACCCCTACGATCACTTCCGCCCACTTCGTTTCCCGATAGCTGAAGGCCGTATCCTGTTTGTTCCGCCGGTGCACGGCGCCGTTGACCGGATACAGGTGCATCGTGGAAAACATCGAGGGAAGGTTGGTGCCGTGCTTAATGTGCTGCGCGATGGCTTCGTCACTCAAATGGTCGACGAAGTCCGCCTTCCAGTACCACTGCAGTCCCGGCGTGTAGAGGCCATCGAACAGGCTCTGCAGGACGGGGAACGGCATGGGGCCCACTCCCGCCAGCAGAGGCTTGGGCCAGCTCTCGGTTGGCCGCAGCAGCTCGCTCGTACGTTCCGGGCCGGCGGTGGAACACCAGATCACCCCGCACACTGTCCGCATGTGCAGTTCCTCAGGGAAGAGCGGAACCGGAGGCACCATCAGAAACGCGAAGAACCCGTTGATCTCCTCCGGCGCGTCCGTAATGAACTGCTCGTAGCGCTTCATGATTTCAGCGGCGTCCTCAACCGCCCAGAACATGGGACCCGCCGTCACCGTATGCACCGGATGGGTGCGGAAGGTGAAGGAAGTGACCACTCCGAAATTTCCGCCTCCGCCACGCACCGCCCAAAAGAGATCGCTGTTCTGCTTCTCGTTTGCGGTGACGAAACTCCCGTCCGCCAGCACCATGTCCACGGCCAGCAGATTGTCGATGGTGAGGCCGTAACTACGGGAGAGATGGCCGATGCCGCCGCCCAACGTCAAGCCGCCGACCCCGGTTGTGGAAATGATCCCGCTAGGAACCGCCATTCCAAAAGCATGCCCGGCGTGATCCACATCGCCCCAGACGCATCCGCCGGCCACTTGCGCGGTCTTG
Source organism: Bryobacteraceae bacterium (assembly GCA_035602665.1). Taxonomy (GTDB): domain Bacteria; phylum Acidobacteriota; class Terriglobia; order Bryobacterales; family Bryobacteraceae; genus DASWZN01. The sequence continues at coordinate 1,101 of DATNLV010000748.1, forward strand.
TCCGCCGGGTCGATTCGCACACCGCGCATCCGCGAGAGGTCAATCACCATCCCACCGTCACAACTCCCGAGTCCGGGCCCGTTATGACCGCCGCCCCTCACCGCGAGCAGAATCCCGCTATCCCGGGCGTGATTCACGCAGGCGATCACATCGGCCACATCGACGCAGCGCGCGATCAGGCGCGGCTTCTTGTCGATCATGCCGTTATACAGCTTTCTGGCTTGGTCGTAACCGGCATCGCCCGGCTCGATCACATCGCCACGCAGCCTTGCCTTCAAGGTGCTGTTGTCCTCTGCCATAGCATCCCTCCTGCCTTGGACGTGTCCGTTTCGGCCCCCCGCGGCTGGCGCCGCGGGCATGACAGTCCGCAATTTGAGATCAGTGTAGCACCGGCGCAGAACGGCTACCATAGACGGAGGAGCGTTCCCCGTTGCTCCCAGCCAAGCGCCAAGCCCAGAGAGCCCACACCGCCCGCCGCATCGCGCTGATCAGCGTCGGCGTCAGCAGTGTGCTCGCCTTCAGCAAGCTGCTGATCGGCTGGATGGCCGGCTCGACCGCCGTCGTCGCCGACGGCTTCGAATCCGCCGGCGACGTCGTGGGCTCCACCATCGTCCTGCTCGGCCTGATCGCCGCCTCGCGGCCGCCGGATGCCGAACACCCCTACGGGCACGGGCGATTCGAGATGCTCAGCGGCCTGGCCGTCGGGATTCTTCTCTCCGCCGCGGGCGCCGCAATCTGCGTACACGCGCTCGATCACCTCTCCACTCAGCACGCGACCCCCGCGTCTTACGCCATCTGGCCCTTGATCGTCTCGATCGTCGTCAAGATCGGCCTGTCGACCCTGAAGTTTCGCTTCGGCAAGCGCACCGGCAGCGGGGCCCTGATCGCCGACGCCTGGAACGACACCGTCGACATCCTCTCCGGCTCGGCCGCCTTGATCGCGCTCGGGCTCACCCTCTTCGATCCCTCGCGCTTCGTGCACTTCGACCAGTACGGCGGAGTCGCCGTGGGGCTGATCGTGGTCTTCACCGGCGCGCGCATCGTTCGCGAGACCTCGCTGCAACTGGTGGACACCATGCCGGACGGCGCGCTGATGAACCAGATCCGCACGGTCGCGCTGGCCGTGCCCGGAGTCGAGGGAGTCGAAAAGTGTTACGCGCGCAAGACCGGCTTCGAGTACCACGTCGATCTGCATCTGGAAGTGGACCCCGACATCACCGTGCGTGAGTCGCACGACATCGCCACTGCCGTCCGCATCCAGCTCAAAGAGAGCCTGGATTTCATCGCCGACGTCCTGGTGCACGTCGAGCCCACGCCCACCCGTCGCGAGGCGCTTCCCCGATGAGTACGCTGACTCTGGTCCGCCACGGCCAGGCGTCCCTCTTCGCGGAGGATTACGACTGCCTGTCGCCGCTCGGCGAGCGCCAGGCAATTGCGTTGGGAGAGCATTGGGCCCGCACGCGAACGGTCTTCGATCGCATTTATTCCGGTCCCGCGAAGCGCCACCTGCGCACCGCCGAACTGGCCGGCGAGGCCTGCCGCGGAGCCGGCCTGGAGTGGCCGGAGCCGGTGGTGATGCCCGATCTGGATGAGTTCCCGGGGGTGGAGCTGACCCGCCGCTACCTGCCCCAGGTGGCCCAGGAGAATCCCCGGATCGGCGCCCTGGCCCAGGATCTGCGCCGCGCCCACGGCGGGTCCGAT
>DATNLV010000749.1:0-5185 GCA_035602665.1 Bryobacteraceae bacterium
TCAACCGGTGGGTACAAGCGCTTCGCATAGTGCGTGCTGATCGCCGCCGAAAGATGCCCGCCTGCGGAAAACCCGAGCACTCCAATCTTGTGCGGATCGATGTGCCACTCTGCTGCGTGAAAGCGCACCAGCCCCACCGTCCGCTGCGCATCTTCCAACGCCATCGGCGATTCCGGATACGGCCCTGATTTCGGATACGGCCCCACGTTCGTCACGCGGTACTTCAACAGCACACACGTGATTCCCCTGGGCGTCAGCCAGTCACAGACCTCCGTGCCTTCGAGATCGATGGCCAGAACCTGATAGCCGCCGCCTGGGAAGACCACAACCGCCGCGCCCGTGTTCTTTCCCTTGGGCGAATAGACCGTCATCGTGGGCCGCGAGACGTTGTCCACCTCCACCACCGGCCTGCCGGCAATCATGTCGTCCTTCCCCGACGTCTTGGCGAACTCCGGCCCCGCGACAGGCTGGGGATCGGGCGCGGCCCCCGGCCACATCGGCACTTGCGTATGTCCCGGCGATGGCTGCCACACGGGCTTCTGCGCGCACGCAGACACAGCAAAGAGAGCCAGAATCAAAGGTTTCATTTTTCGAGATAGTCAATCAACCCGAGCAGCGCGCCCCAGTGATAAAAGCGATCACTGCTCCCGACGTCGTCGCCTGCTCCGGTGATGGCGTTGTAGTTCTCGTGGACGTGACCGTTCGCGCTCCATTCTTTCTGGAACAGAGCCAGGGACCGTTCGGCCAACTGCTTGCGCGCCGCGGGCTGGTTGTAGTTACGCAGTCCGAGGTACACCAGATAGTTCATCGGGCCCCAGATTCGGCCGCGCCAGTAGTCCTGATCGCGGAACGCGGGGTCGGACCGCGCGATGGAAGGGATGACCCAATCTCCCCAGAATTCGGCCGGGTTGAGCAAGTGCCCCCTCACCATGCGATCGGCCTGCTCCGGCGTGGCCGCTTTGGCCAGCAGGGGATAGAAATTCGTTGGCGAGATACGCTCGCTCAACTTACCTGTATCGAGATTCTTGTTAAGAAAGATGCCGGTCTTCTCATCCCACAGCGTGCGCAGGACGGCGCGGTAGTGCTCGGCTCGGTCGCGTAGCTCCTTGGCCTCCGCGCTCCTTTCAAGCACCTCCGCGATCTCCGCCAGCGCGTCGCAGTCCGCAATGTAGAGACTCATGAGGCCAACATCGGCCAGGTGCATCTGATGGGATTGAGGATCGAACGGGGCATCGTCGTACATGGGGCTGTTATCGAGACCCGATTCGTACTTGGCGGCCTGTAGTGTGCCGACCGAGTCGTCGTCGGGGTTCGATGGCCGATTGCCCGCATCGCTGCCCCACACCAGGTAGCCGCCGCGGTCGCGCCGCGCGGCCCACCAGCGATTCCAGCGCACCAGCGGGTCGAAGGTGTCGCGCAGCAGCCAGCTATCGTGAAACTGCCGGTAAAGGCCCACTACGGTGATCGCCCCGACCGGCGGCTCGGAACGGTCGAAGCTCTTCCATCCTCCCGCGCGCGCATAGTTGGGAACGAAGCCCTCGGCGGTGCTCTCACGCAGGGTCTCGATGGCGTCGGCGTAGGCCAGGTCGCGGTCCCCGACGGCCGCCATCGAAGCGGCGAAGAATGTGTCCCAGTCAAACAGGACGTAGCCGCCCCAACCGGTGGACCAGACGCGGCTCACCGGCGAAACCACGCGGGATTGAGACGGCTCGTAGATTGTGTCCCAGCCGAGAACGGTCTCGATGGCCTCGGAGACTGCGGTGCCGCGCGGCCGTTCGCGATCGAGAACCGCGCGGATCTGTTCGATGGAGCGCGGGCGGCCGGTGCTGAGGCCGATCGGCTGGTCGAACGGCGCCGCGAAAAACGGTGTCGTGATGGGGAGGGATGGCGCGGCCGTGTCTTTCGCTGTCGAGTAAACGGAAATGTGGTGTGATCCGTTTTGGAACTCGATGTGGCCGCCGTCGCGGGCGACACTCCCCGGCAGATTCCAGAGCACGCCGGCGGAGAACACGAGGGTGGGCGGAACGGCGCTTTTCGAGCTGAGCGGCGTGGCCAGCATCAGCAGGTCGTCCCCGTCGTGCGCGCTCTGGAGCAGGAATGCGTGCTCGCGCCACGCCAGGCGCAGTTCCGTGTAGCTGCCGTTCCACGTGTGAGGCCCGGGGAAGACCTGTTCCACGCCCGCGCCCTGGCGGCCGATCAAAGCGTCGGACAGGAATGCGTCCGAGTTCAGGCCCGTGTTGTGCTTGAGCCCGACGCGGATGGTGAAACCCTCCGGAAGCAGAACCTGCGCCGCGACGCTGTGAACGTCCCAAGTGTTCCAGCCCCGCGCGAGCCGCTGCTGCAGCGCATCGTATTCCGGAGAGCGAGGCGCCGGCGTTTGAGCGGCCAGGCCGCACGAGACAGTCACCAGGAGAATCAAGCGCATCCGTCTTTACAGACTAGTGTAGTCCGTCGTAGATTCCGTCGCGCATCGGAATTGGCCGCAAACACGGGACTGGCTCGAATTTCGCTGCACTTGCGAAATTAGTGCCTGTCCCACCAATCGTCCCCTGTCAGTCATACTGCTCGACATTCGCGACGCACTAACACTAGCAGCGGCGGCGAGAGCTTGGGAGCATGATCCATTGACACAATGTCACATTAGATATAATCTAAGCACGTGAGGGATGCCGGGGCGATTCAGCGGTCCTTGGAAGGCCGCGGCTTGCGGTGCACTCCGCAGCGCTATGCCGTGATGGCATTCTTGACCGAACACAACCGCCATCCCACGGCGGCGGAAATCTTCGAAGGCGTGAATCGCGTGGATCCGCGATGTTCGAGGGCCACGACCTATAACAATCTGCGCGATCTGGTGCGGGCCGGTTTGGTGCGTGAAGTGGCCGTCGAGGGCCGTGCCGCGCGGTTCGATGCGACCGGCATGCGGCATCACCATTTCATCTGCGACCGCTGCGGCAAGGTTGAGGACATGGAGTGGTACGACCTGCCCAAGCCTGCTTCGGGCTCGCTGGGCAAGCGGGTCGTTCGCGAATGCGAACTCATTTTCCGGGGGCTGTGCGCGAAGTGCGCTCCGCGGCACGCTTCCAGACCAGACTAAAGCGAGGGACGACAAAGATATGGATGAGCAAAACGTGTCAACCGAAAGTAAGTGCCCGGTATCGGGCGGCGCTCCTAGACAAACGGCGGCTGGGGCCACGAAGAATGCGGCCTGGTGGCCAAATCAGCTGAACCTGAAGATCCTGCACCAGCACTCCCCGCTGTCCGATCCCATGGACAAGGAGTTCAATTATGCGGAAGAATTCAAGAGCCTCGACCTGGATGCCGTCATCAAGGACCTCCGTGCCCTGATGACGCAATCGCAGGACTGGTGGCCCGCGGACTACGGCCACTACGGGCCGTTCTTCATCCGCATGGCGTGGCATAGCGCCGGCACCTACCGTATCGCCGATGGCCGAGGCGGCGCGGGTTCGGGAGCGCAGCGGTTTGCGCCCCTCAACAGCTGGCCCGACAACGTGAGCCTCGACAAGGCGCGCCGGCTGATCTGGCCGATCAAGCAAAAGTACGGCCGCAAGATTTCCTGGGCCGACCTGATTGTCCTGGCCGGTAACGTCGCGCTGGAGTCGATGGGATTCAAGACCTTCGGTTTCGGCGGCGGGCGCGAGGACATCTGGGAGCCGGACGAAGACACTTACTGGGGGCCCGAGGGCAAGTGGCTGGGAGACGAACGCTACAGCGGCGACCGCGAGCTCGAAAATCCTCTCGGCGCCGTTCAGATGGGCCTGATCTACGTGAATCCGGAAGGGCCCAATGGCAAGCCGGATCCGATGGCAGCCGCGCGGGATATCCGGGAGACGTTCGCCCGCATGGCGATGAATGACGAGGAAACGGTGGCCCTGATCGCCGGCGGGCACACATTCGGAAAAACCCACGGCGCCGCCGAACCGACCAAGTATGTCGGCCCTGAACCTGAGGCCGCCGCCATCGAGGAGCAAGGCTTCGGCTGGAAGAACACCTTCGGCAGCGGCAATGGCGTCGCGACGATCAGCAGCGGCTTAGAGGGCGCCTGGACCACCACCCCAACGAAGTGGAGCAATAACTACCTGGAGAACCTGTTCGGCTTCGAGTGGGAGCTCACGAAGAGCCCCGCCGGCGCGAACCAGTGGACTCCCAAGGGCGGGGCTGGAGCGGGCACGGTTCCCGATGCCCACGATCCGTCGAAGCGGCACGCCCCGTTCATGCTCACTACCGACCTCTCCCTGAGGATGGATCCGATCTATGAGCCGATCTCGAGGCGCTTCCTCGAGCATCCGCAGGAGCTCGCGGACGCGTTCGCCAAGGCTTGGTTCAAGCTGACGCACCGCGACATGGGGCCTCACTCGCGCTACCTTGGCCCGCTGGTTCCCGCCGAGCCCCAACTGTGGCAGGACCCCGTTCCCGCCGTGGATCATGAACTGATCGGCGAGCAGGACATTGCCGCCTTGAAGACCAAGATCCTCGCATCCGGGCTTTCCACCTCTGACCTGGTCACCAACGCCTGGGCGTCGGCGGCGACGTTCCGAGGCAGTGACAAGCGAGGCGGGGCAAACGGGGCGCGCATTCGCCTCGCGCCGCAAAAGGACTGGGCCATCAACCAGCCGGCCGAACTGGCGAAGGTCCTGAAGGCGCTGGAGGCGATTCAGAAGGAGTTCAACGGCGCGCAGTCCGGCGGCAAGAAGGTCTCGCTTGCCGACCTGATCGTTCTGGGCGGCTGCGCAGCCGTCGAGGCAGCGGCGAAAAAGGCTGGGCACGACGTGAAGGTCCCCTTCTCGCCGGGACGCACGGATGCTTCGCAGGACCAGACCGACGTGCACTCCTTCGCCGTACTGGAGCCGGCCGCGGACGGGTTCCGCAACTACCAACGCAAGGGAGACCAAAGACCGGCGGAGGAGCTGCTGGTGGATCGGGCGCAGTTGCTGACGCTGACTGCCCCCGAGATGACGGTTCTGGTCGGCGGCATGCGCGCCTTGAATGCTAACTTCGGGCAGTCCAAACACGGCGTCTTCACCAACCGACCCGAGACGCTGACGAATGATTTCTTCGTCAACCTGCTCGACATGGCTACTAAGTGGGAGCCATCCTCCACCGATGGCGTGTTTGAGGGGCGCGATCGCTCGACGCGCGAAATCAAGTGGACCGGCACCCGTGTCGA
>DATNLV010000767.1:0-4629 GCA_035602665.1 Bryobacteraceae bacterium
CTCGGCGGCGGCCGGAAGCGCCAGCAGCCGTGAAATGCGGTCCAGCGCCTCATTCAGAAGCCGCAGGGAAAAAAAGTACTGCGCCAGCGCAGTCATCAGGCGCAATCCCCACTCCGCTTCACCGGCGGCTACGAGCCAATCCAGTGCCGCCCGGAAGTTCCCCATCTCCATATCGAACGGGTGCTTCCCACAACGTTCCCGGCGAAGTTTGGGGGCCTCTTCCTCCGCCAGCACCAGATAGTAAGCTGCGTGAGCTTTGCGAGTATAGGCTTCTTCGCCGGCCTCGGCCAGGCGCTCCCGCCCGTACTCCCGCATGGTTTCGAGCATGGTGAAGCGCGGCTCGGCATCCTCGGCGCCCGCCCGCCGGATCAGGCTGTTGTCGACCAGAACCTCGATGGACTCCCACAGCCCGGCATTCAAGTCCTGCCGCGTGTTGCAGACGGCTTCGATGGCGTCTATGGTGGCTCCGCCGACGAACGCCGCCATGCGCCGGAACAGCTTCTGGTGTTCGGCATCGAGCAGGTTGTAGCTCCAATCCATCGTGGCCCGCATGGTTTGCTGGCGGTGAGGCAAGTCGCGCGCGCCACCAACCAGCACCCGCAGAGGATCCTCCAGACGCTCCCGGAGCGCTTTCAGCGGCAGCAGCTTAGTGCGCGCGGCGGCCAGTTCGATCGCCAGGGGAAGGCCGTCGAGCCGCGCGCAGATTTCGGCCACGAGCCGCATTTGGTCCGAGTCGGGTGCTGCGCCGCCGCGGAGGCCGGGAGCCCGCTCGAGAAACAACTTCACCGCGGGCGACTGAACCGCCGGCGCCCCGTGGAGAACTTCGCTCGTAACCAGGGGCGGCACTGCGAATTCGTATTCGCCGTAAATGCGCAACGCTGCCCGGCTGGTGACGACAATCTTCAAACCGTCCGCCTGCAAACCGGCTACGAATCCGGCGGCATCCTGCACGTGTTCGAAATTATCGAGCAGCAGCAGCAGCGGACCCACCACTTTCCGCAAGTGCTCCACGACGGCGACATCCGCGGTCTGTTCGGGCATTGGCCTGACGCCCAGGGCGCGGGCCACCTCGGATGGCACCAGGCTCGCCTGGTTCACCTTTTCCAGCGCGACGAAGCAAACACCTCCGGCGAAGGTGTCCTCGAGTTGCCGGCCGAGTTCGATCGCCAACCGGGTCTTGCCAAGGCCCCCGGCCCCCGTGAGTGTCAGCACGCGAAGATTGGCGTCTTCGAGCAACTCCCGCAGGCGGGCAAGCTCATCTTCCCGTCCGATGAGTGAGGTCCGTGGCGCGGGCAGGTTGTGGACCGGCGCGGGGGCCAGGGCCCGATCGAAGCCCCGCGTGACAATTTCAGCAAGTGTCTTTTGAAGCTCCCGCGTTGACTCGAAGCGCTCCCGCGGGGCTTTGGCCAGGCACCGTTCCACGGTCCACTGCAGAGGGGCGGGCGCCTGCGGATTCACGCGCGTGAGAGGCTCGGGCACCACGGGGGCGCCCTTCCCTGGGAACGCCTGGCGTCCCGTCGCCAGCTCATAGAGGAGCGCTCCAAAGGAGAACTGGTCGGAGCGGAAATCCAGCTCCTCTCCGCGGGCCTGTTCGGGAGACATATAGCCGGGTGTCCCGATCACCGCGCCGGGAAGGGTCAGGAAGTTCAGCCCCGTCACGTTCGCCCGAGGTTTGCCGCGCCGGCCTCGCTTTCCTGTGCGGCCTGTCTGGGGAGCTGAAGTGTGCAGGCGCTTGGCGATGCCGAAATCCAGCACCTTCACGCGGCTGTCCGCGGTGAGCATGATGTTTTCGGGCTTGAGATCGCGATGCAGAATTCCGTGCTCGTGTGCCACCGTCAAGGCATCCGCGATCTGATTCGCAATGGCCAGAACGTCCGGGATTGCCAGGGGACCGAGATCGAGTTTCTGCCGAAGGGTTTGGCCTTCGATCCACTCCATCACGATGTATGGCACGCCCTGCCATGCGCCCACGTCGTAGATGGTGACGATGTTCGGATGGTTCAGCGCGGAAGCGGCACGGGCCTCCGCCAGCAGGCGCGTCTCGAGGCCGGCGGTCCAAACCTCGGCTCGAACGGCCTTGACAGCCACTTTGCGATTGAGCCGGGTGTCCACGGCGCGATAGACCTCGCCCATGCCCCCGGCGCCGATTGCCGTCTCCAATCGATAGTGACCGAGTTGGGTGCCGGAGGCGAATGGGGCGGGCTCGGCCGTGGTGGCGGTCTCATTCTCCGAAGCCGGCCCGTCCAGGATATTCCGATCCGACTCCCGTGCGAGCATTTCCATGACCGTGTCGCGGATTTCGGGACTGGCCGCGGCGAACAGCACGGCCCGTTCCGCAGGCCCGCGGTCCACTGCGGCCTCGTACAACTCCTCGATTTGCTTCCAGCGCTCCGGTGTCATAGAAAAGGGAACGGGATTGCCTCTATTATTGCGTCCTTCTCATACGTAAGGCGCGGATCACGGTCAAGAACAGGCACCGACACGCAAAACTCTCAACGTGGTTTATACTTCAAGCAAGCAGAGGGCATGACGGATCCACCCATCACAGGCATTACGCAACTTCTACACGCGTGGGCCGGCGGGGACAATCAAGCGCTGGAACGGTTGACTCCACGGGTCTACAGGGAACTGCGCCGGATTGCCGCGCAGCTCCTCAGAAACGAGCGCCCGGGATACACTCTACAGAGCGCCGAACTGGTCCACGAGGTGTACTTGCGCCTGGTCGACGTCGATCGGGTGAATTGGCAGGATCGGGCCCACTTCTTCGCGATATCGGCCACGCTGATGCGGAGGATCTTGTTGGATCGTGCCCGCAAGCGGTGGTCCCGGAAACGTGGCGCCGGGCAACAGCCCGTGGATCTCGACGCGGCGTTGGGCGTCTCCTCCGGGCGGGCGCGCGAACTGATTGCGCTCGATGATGCCCTTGACACGTTAGCCAAGATGGCCCCCCGCAAGGCTCAAATCGTCGAATTGCGTTTCTTCGGCGGCCTGAGCGTGGAAGAGACGGCAGAGGTGGTCAAAGTGTCCTGCGATACGGTCATGCGCGATTGGAAGATTGCGCGGGCGTGGCTCTCGAGGGAGCTGAGCAGAGCCTGAACAGGCCGCCGCTGCCCTTTCCGCAAATTCTTTTTTCGGGGTCCAAGTTTCTCTGGCCGCTTTGCGCCTATTGGGGTGTACGCAGTGCGGCCCGCAGACGAATCGCCTGCGACAGAGAGAGGAAAACCCATGAGAACAATGTCTCGCTCGATCGCGACAACCTTCGGCATAGCGGTTGTTGCAACGCTCGTCGTCTCCCATGCAAACGCCCAGTGCGGTGCTTCACTGGGGTTGCCGGGCGCGGTTGCACCGCAGGACCTGCAGCCCCTTGCACGGCTGCAGGTCGCTCCGGCCACGCCGTCCGTCGCAGGTTTCGACCGCATTCTGCCTGGCGGCCCGTCGATCGTGGGCATGTGGGAGATGACGTTTGTGTCCCAAAACAACCTGGCTCACAATCCCCCCATACCCGACGGCGCGGTGATCGATTTCGGATACAGCCAGTGGCACAGCGATGGGACCGAATTTCTGAACTCCGGCGGCCGCGCACCGGCGGCCCAGAATTACTGCCTGGGGGTATGGCAACAGACCGGACGCTCCACGTACGTGCTCAATCATTTCGCACTGAGCTACGATCCCGGCAGCGGGGTTCTGAACGGCAAGGTGAACATCCGTGAAGAGGTCACCTTGGACCGAGGCGGCAACACGTACGCCGGCACCTTTACCATCGACGTCTACGATCCCACGGGCACAACCCATGTCGACCACATCGGGGGTCAGGTCACGGGCACGCGGGTAACGGTGAACACGACGTTTCCGTGATCGCGCGACGGCAAACTCAACATGCCGGGCTGCCCTTGAAGCGGCCCGGCCCCCCTCGGGAAGTGGCGCCAGGGGCATCCGCGGCTCTTGCCAGGTTCCGGCCAAATCCTTTCTTGCCGACTCCTTTTGAAGAGGCGTATCAGCGCTCTATGATATTCTTTGGTCATGCCGAAGTTCGTCATCGAGCGGGAGATCCCTGGGGCTGGGCAGATGACGGCCGTTGAGGTCCAAGCCGCGGCACAGCATTCCCTGGCCGTGCTCCGTGATCTGGGTCCCCAAATTCAATGGCTCCACAGCTATGTGACCGACAATAAGGTCTACTGCATTTACTGGGCGCCGAACGCGGAAATCATCCAGGAACATGCCCGCCTGGCAGGAGTACCAGCCAACCGGATTTCGGCGGTTCGGCGGCTGATGGAACCAGCCAGTGCCGAAGGCATTCAATAGGGCCGCTTCACTGCGACCGCACGCCCCCTACCGCTCCGGAGTCCGGGGCGGCGCGTAGAGGTCGATCACCCTTTCGATCGCGCGGCGGCAGACGGAGCAGAAGCCTACCGGGTCGCGGGTGAACATGATGCAGTCGGTCTGCGGACGGTAGTAGCCGCGGGCTTCGTAGTTAGCGCCCTCGTAGGCACCGGTCTTGCCGGCGTATTCCGGCGCGTCGAGAAGCTTCTGGTCGAGGCCCATCTCCTCGCGGAAGAGCGCCTCGATTTCGGTTTCGGGATGGTGCTGGGCGCGCAGCTCGCGGCGGCGGGCCTGGATGCGCTGCTGTTC
>DATNLV010000771.1:0-4060 GCA_035602665.1 Bryobacteraceae bacterium
AGCCGTGTGAGGTGACGCGCACCACCTTGGGAATGACGTCGCCGCTGCGCTCGATCAGGACCGAATCGCCGATCTCGAGACCCAGGCGCTCGATCTCGTCCTCGTTGTGCAGCGTGGCGCGCGAGACCGTCACGCCGCTCACCTCGACTGGCGCAAGATACGCGACCGGCGTGAGCGCGCCCGTGCGGCCCACCTGCACGTCGATGTTCTCCACCACGGTTTCGGCCTGGCGCGCCGCGTATTTGAAGGCGATGGCCCAGCGCGGCGCCTTGGCGGTCCAGCCCAGCTCGTTCTGCTGGGCCACGGAATCGACCTTGGCGACCACGCCGTCGATTTCGTAGGGCAGCGAGTCGCGCTTGGCCTCCCACTCCCGGTAATACTCGATCAGCTCGTCCACGTCCGCGCAAAGCCGGCGGTGCGAATTGACCTTGAATCCCATCCTGACCAGGGACTCCAGCGACTCCCAATGGCTGTCGTAGTGAGGTTGGCCGCCCGAGAGCAGGAAGTACGCGAAGTACTCCAGGCGGCGGGCGGCGGCGATTTCAGGCTCCAGAATCCGAATTGATCCGGCGGCCGCATTGCGCGGGTTGGCGAAACGCGAGAGACCGGCCTGGTCGCGCTCGGCGTTGAGCCGGTCGAAGGCCCTGCGGTTCATCATGACTTCGCCGCGGACTTCCAGTTGCGCCAGCTCGGTTGCGGCGCGCAGGGGAAGCGAACGAATGGTGCGCGCGTTCTCCGTGACGTCCTCGCCCACCTGGCCGTCGCCCCGCGTCACCGCCTGCCGGAGCAGGCCGCGCTCGTACTGCACCGCCATGGAGAGCCCGTCCAGCTTCAGCTCGGCCACATACCGATAGGATGCATCGCCCAGAAGCTGGCGCACGCGGCGGTCGAAGTCGCGCAGCTCGCCTTCGTTGAAGACGTTGTCCAGGCTGAGCATCGCGGACGAGTGACGCACCTTGACGAAGCCTTCCCGCGGCTTGCCGCCCACGCGCTGTGTGGGCGAATCGGGCGTGATGAGCTCGGGATGCGTGGCCTCGATCTCGCGCAGCCTCTGCATCAGGCGATCATACTCGGCGTCCGAGATTTCGGGGCGGTCGAGGACGTAGTAGAGGGATTCGTGGTGCCGCAAGGCCTCGCGCAGAGATGCGATTTCGGCCTCGGGCCCATCTGAGGGGACCATGATTCCGTCATGAGCCATGCGCTGTCTACTATAATGAACACTTTCAAAGGGTCTCGCCATAACCACATACCGAAACATCAGTCTGATCTGGAACCCCAACGCCGGGGCCATGCGCTGGCGCCGCGGACTGCCGCGCCAGGTGGAGGCGGCGCTGGTCGCCTTGGGACACGGGGTGTCCGTGATCGAAACCGAAGGACCGGGCACCGCGGGAACGATCGCGCGCCGGCGCATCGAGGAGGGCGCGGACCTGATCCTTGCCCTCGGGGGAGACGGCACGCTGAACGAACTGCTGCCCGGCGTCGCCCATACGGAAGTGCCGCTGGCCGTGATTCCGGGTGGCACGGCCAACGTGCTCTCGCGCGAGCTCGGCTTGGGCGTGAGCGCGCTCAAGGCCGCGCGGCGCTTGCAGGATTGCGTCCCGGTGCGCGTTCCCCTCGGAGTGCTGCGATGCGAGCCGCCCTCCGAGCCACGGTATTTCCTGCTGATGGCGGGCGTGGGCTTCGACGCGCACATCGTCTACCGGCTCAACCTGCCGCTGAAGGCCAAGATGGGGCAACTGGCCTACTGGATCGGCTCGTTCCGGGAGTTCCTGCGACGGCTGGATGAGTTTCAGGTGGAAGCCAACGGCGAATCGTTCACTTGTTCGTTCGCTCTGGCGAGCCGCGTTCGGAACTACGCGGGCTATCTGCGCATCGCCCGGCGCGTCTCGCTGCCCAAGCCGGAGTTCGAGACGGTGCTGTTCGAGGGCAACTCGGCGCTCCGCTATTATTTGAAGTATCTGGCCGCGGTGATTGCGGGCCGGACGGACAACGTGAAAGGGATGTCTTTCGTGCGGTCGCAATGCGTGCGGTTCTCCGGCCCCGCGGACCGGCGCGTGTACGTGCAGGTGGACGGCGAGTATGCCGGACGGCTGCCCGCGACCGTCGAGATGGAGCCCGCCGCGCTCACGCTGCTGGTTCCTCCCGAGTACGCCAGGCGCGCCTGACCCCATGGACCCGATCACCCACACACTCACCGGGCTGGCGCTCAGCCGCGCGGGCCTGAACCGCGTGAGCCAGTACGCGACTCCGGTCCTGTGCCTGGCCGCCAACGCGCCGGATTGCGATATCGTCACGGCGCCGTGGGGCTCCGTCGCCTACCTGCACTATCACCGCTACATCACGCACGGCCTCGTGACGATTCCGGCGATGGCGTTGCTGGCCGTCCTGGTGGTGTGGCCGTTCGCCCGGAAACACTTCGACTGGAAGCTCGCCTATGCGGTGGCGCTGATCGGCGCCGCGACGCATCCCCTGCTCGATTGGATGAACGCCTACGGCATCCGTCTGTTGCTGCCTTTCTCGAGTAAGTGGTACGCGCTGAGCATTTCGAGCCTGACGGATTACTGGATACTAGGGATGCTGCTGCTGGCGGCGGTGGTGCCGTGGTTCTCGCGCCTGGTGATGTCGGAGATCGGCGCGCGCCCGGGAACCGGCCGCGGGTGGGCGATCGTGGCGCTGTGCTTCATCGCGCTCTACGGCACCGGGCGCTACATGCTGCACGAGCGGGCCATGGCCGAACTGGAGGCGCGACTCTACGGCGGACTGGAACCGCTGCGCGTGGCGGCGGAACCCGGGCCGCTGAACCCGCTCCAATGGAGAGGCATCGTGGAGACCGCACCGTTCTACGAGATCTTCGACGTGAACCTGCTCCAGGAGTTCGATCCCGCGGACGGGCGCATCTTCTACAAGCCGGAGCCGGACCCGCGCCAGGCCGCGGCAGCGGCGGCCGCCCGCAAGACCCCGGCCTTCCGCGCGTTCCTGGATTTTTCCCAGCTTCCGTACTGGCGCTTCTCGGACCTCGACCAGCCCGCGAACGGCATCCTGGTGGAGCTGACCGACCTGCGTTTCGGAACACCAGTGCGCCCGGGCTTTGTGGCATCGGCGGTCGTTGACAGCGCCGGGCGCGTGGTCGAATCGGGCTTCAGCTACCGGGGGCGACGGTAGGGGAGCTAGCGCTCGTCGAACTTGACGGTAGATTCGCTCTCGAACTTGCGGTAGTCCCGGTAATCGATTTCCTCGCGCGTTTCCGTTCGCTCGGCGCGCCCGTACGCGACCGCTCTGGTGGGGAGTTGGAAAGTGGCTCCGGCGATGCGGACGGTGCTGTAATCCAGAACGTCGCCCGCTGCGCTCAGTGGCGTGGAGCAATCCAGGCCGTCGGCATACAGGATCGTGCGCTCGATGACGCCCGTCTGCGGATCGACGTAGATGAAGCCGTGGTGAGCGGCCGGGAAGATCCACGGTTCGCTCTCGGCGCCGCGCCGGTGGGCCAGCGGGACGCGGAGCGAGTAGTGCGAGTGCGCGAGATCGACCGCATAACGGAATACCGCCTTGCGCCCGCCGCGCAGCATTTCCCAGCGCTCCCATCGGAACGCGGCTTCGCGGTGGGGGTCCATGATCTCCACCATCAGACCGCCGAACTCGCCCCAGGCGTAGTCACGTCCCAGTTGTTCAAGAGAGCCTGAAAACGGCTTGTTGTTGACCAGCGTGACCCGGAAGTGGTCGCGCCCGGCCACGTAGGCCAGCTCGCCAGAAAACGAACCAGCGTCGCGCCAGTGGGTGCCCGAGGGCGGAACCACGGGCTTGTCGGCAGAGCCTACCCAGCACGTGGGGACCGGCACGGGCGAGCGGTCGCGGAACTGGCGTACGGTGCGCGTGCAAGTGAAATCGGGCAGGCTCGCGAGATAGGCGCCGCTCCAGAGGCGCACCGCATCGAGTATCCTGGCCTGCTCGGCGGCTGAGGGTGCCGCGGCGTAGGAGATGGGATCCTCGGACGCGGAGGAAAGCGCGGCGGACTGCTTGCGAAGCGCCTGGAGCCCCAGGACCGTGGCGGGCCCGACGCCGG
>DATNLV010000774.1:0-6809 GCA_035602665.1 Bryobacteraceae bacterium
CGGTTACCGATTCCACAGGCAAGCCCGTCGACAGCCAGATGCTGTACATAGACAAGGCAACGAACCGCGTCCGCCTGCTGGTCCGGGCCACGGCGCCCGCGCTCGGATACTCCACGTTTTTTGTGGGCGGCGTCGAGCCCCCCGCGGCCGTCTCTGATCTCCACGCCACCACCGACTCGCTCGAGAACCAGTTCCTCCGCGTCAAGCTCGATCCCAAGACCGGCTGCATGACCAGCCTGTTCGACAAGCGCAGCAACACCGAGGCCCTCGCGCCGGACTCCTGCGGCAACCTGCTCCAGACCTTCGTCGACAAGCCCAAGCGATGGGACGCCTGGAACATCGACGCCGATTTCGAAAAGGTGCATTGGGACCTGAACCAGGCGGACGAGGTGACCCTCGCCGAGAACGGGCCGCTTCGCGCCGTGATCCGCGTGAAGAACCACTTCCAGAATTCCACCTTCATCCGCGACATCACCATCTACGCCGGCGTGCCGCGCGTGGACGTCAAGATGCAAGCGGAGTGGCATGAGAAGCACATCCTGCTGAAGGTGGCCTTCCCGCTCAGCGCCTCGAACGACAACGCCACGTTCGAGATTCCCTACGGCTCCATCGAGCGCCCCACCACGCGGCGCACGCCGGCCGAGCAGGCGAAGTTCGAGGTCCCCGCGCTGCACTGGGCCGACCTTTCCGATGCCACCCACGGCTTCAGCCTTTTGAACGACAGCAAGTACGGCTACGATGCCAAGGGCAACGTGCTGCGCCTGTCCTTGCTGCGCTCGCCCGAGTGGCCCGATCCGCACACCGACGAGGGCCATCACGAGTTCACTTACTCGCTCTATCCGCACGGCGCCGGCTGGCGGGAAGCGGGAACAGTGCGCCGCGGCTACGAGCTGAACTACCCGCTGCTGCCCCTCGCGGTCGCCAACCATGAGGGTGCGCTCGAGGCGGAGCATTCGTTCCTGTCGGCCGCGGAAGACAACGTGTTGGTGACGGCAGTCAAGAAGGCGGAGGACGACTCCGCGCTCGTGATTCGATTCTACGAGTGGGCGGGCAAGAAGGGCGACGTGCATCTGAAGCTTCCCCGCAAGCCCGCGAGCGTCGAGGAGACGGACCTGATGGAGAGGCCGCTGGCCGCGCTCCAGCTCGACGCCGACGGGACCGTGGTGACCGTCCCCACCGGTCCGTACGAGATCAAGACGCTCAAAGTGACGTTCGCGAAAGGAAACTGAAAATGAAAACCGGGAGCCCGCTCACGATGATTCTCACACTCAGCTTCGGTGCCGCGGCCGCGCCGCCCGTGGAGTTGATCCAGAACGTCACCGCGCGCCAGAACATCACGCTCAACGGCCCGTGGCGGACCATCGTGGACCCGTACGACAACGGCTACTTCGATTACCGCCATCAGCCCATCGCCGGCGGAGGCTATGCGGCCAACCAGAAGCCGCGATCGAAGAGCGAGCACATCGAATACGACTTCGACACCTCGCCCCAGCTCGAAGTGCCGGGCGATTGGAACACGCAACGGCCCGAGCTGTTCTTCTACGAGGGCAGCGTCTGGTACCAGCGCAACTTCGATTACCAACTGCGCCCCGGCCGCCGCCTCTTCGTCTGGTTCGGCGCGGCCAACTACGACGCCATCGTCTTTCTCAACGGCCAGAGACTGGGCGAGCACGTGGGCGGCTTCACTCCGTTCCAGTTCGAGATCACGAACCTGGTGCGCGAAAAGGGCAACTTCCTGATCGCTTTGGTGAATGACCGGCGCCACGCGGAGGATGTTCCCACCGTCAACACCGATTGGTGGAACTACGGTGGCCTGACCCGCCAGGTCCGCCTGGTGGATGTGCCGGAGACCTTCGTCCAGGACTATTTCGTGCAGCTCGAAAAGGGCTCGCAAACGCGGATCGCCGGCTGGGTTCAGCTCAACGGCCCGCGCAAACAGCAGCGCGTCACGGTGCGCATTCCCGAGGCCGGCGCGGAAGCGAGCGCCGAGACGGACGCGAACGGTCACGCCGAAATCGCCTTCGACGCCAAGCTCGCTCTCTGGTCGCCGGAGACTCCCAAGCTGTACGCCGTCTCGATCGACGCCGAATCGGACCAGGTGAAGGACCGCATCGGATTCCGCTCCATCCAAACCTCCGGCCGCCAAATTCTGCTGAACGGCAAACCCATCTTTCTGCGTGGCGCGTCGATCCACGCCGAGGCGCCCATTCGCACCGGGCGCGTCTTCAACGAAGCCGAGGCGCGCACGCTGCTCGGCTGGGCCAAGGACCTGGGCTGCAACTTCGTCCGGCTGGCCCACTATCCGCACGACGAAGTGATGACCCGCATGGCGGACGAGATGGGACTGCTGGTGTGGTCCGAGATTCCGGTCTACTGGACCATCCAGTGGGAGAACGCGGAGACGTATCAGAACGCCCAGCACCAACTGGAGGAGATGATCACGCGCGACAAGAACCGCGCGTCGATCATCCTGTGGTCGGTGGGCAACGAGACTCCGCGCGTCGACGCCCGGCTGAAGTTCATGAGCACGCTGGCTGGGCGCGCGCACGAGCTCGACGCCACGCGCCTGGTCACGGCGGCGCTCGAAATCCACTACATGGGCAACACCATGATGGTGGACGATCCGCTGGGCCAATACCTCGACGTGGTCTCCTGCAACGAGTATCTGGGCTGGTACGTCGGGCTGCCGGACCAGCCGGACAAGGCCGAGTGGAAGACGACCTACGAGAAGCCATTCGTGTTCAGCGAATTCGGCGCCGAGGCCCTCGAAGGCCTGCATGGAGACGACATGACCGCCTGGACCGAAGAGTTTCAAGCCAACGTCTACCGCCACCAGGTCGCCATGTTCAAGCGCATTCCATTCCTGAGCGGCACGGTCCCGTGGGTGCTGATGGACTTCCGTTCTCCGCGCCGCCAGTTGCCCGGCGTCCAGGATTTCTTCAACCGCAAAGGCCTGGTCTCCGAGCGAGGCAACCGCAAACTTGCCTTCTATGTCCTCCGGGACTACTACCAGACCGTGCAGCCGCCTGCTTCCGAACCGCGACCGTGAAGGAGCGGACCCGCATGCAACTTGCAGCATAATGCATTTCCTGTCACACTGAAGGCAGGAGGTGCCATGCCCTTGCTGCAAGTCCGGGACGTTCCCGAGCACATTTACCGTCTACTGGCTGAACAGGCCGAGCGCGAGCGCCGCAGCCTCGCCCAGCAGGCGGTCGCCGTATTGGCTCGCGGTCTGGAGGTGGACGTCGACGCGAAAGCCCGCCGGCGCGCTCTGCTCGAGGCCATTCGCTCGAACCCCACGGCCAAGGCGGGCAAGCTCAGCGATCCCGCCAAACTGATTCGCGAGGATCGGCGCCGATGAAGCTCGTCTTGGATGCCAGCGCCGCCATCGAAGTCCTCCTGGGTCGCGGACAGGCTGCGCGGCTGGCGGCAATCCTGGGGGAGGCCGATGTAGTCCTGGCGCCGGACCTGTTCGTGTCGGAGGTTGTGAACACGGTTTGGAAATACCACCACTTCGAGCGCCTCAACCTGGATGCCTGTGACCGCGCCATCGAATCCGCCCTCGCTCTGGTGGACAACCTCGTTCCCTCGAAGGATGTCTACGGCGAAGCCTTCCTTCTGGCCCGAACCGCGCACCGGCCCGCCTACGACATGTTCTACCTCGCCCTCGCACGCCGCGAGGATGCTGTGTTCCTCACGCTCGACAAGACCTTGCGGAAGGAAGCGGAGCACCAGGGCGTGCGGGTGGCGTAATGCCAAGCCTGCTCTGGTTCCGGCAGGACCTCCGTCTTAGCGACAACCCCGCCCTGCTGGCCGCGGTGCGACGCGGCGGCCCGGTGATTCCGGTCTTCGTCTGGGCGCCGGAGGAGGAGAGGCCGTGGGCGCCCGGGCGCGCTTCGCGCTGGTGGCTGTCGCGTTCTCTAGCAGCGCTAGACGCCACCCTTCGCCACCATGGATCCAGGCTAGTCGTCCGCCGCGGTCCCACCTTGAAGGCGCTGGTCAAGCTCGCGGCCGAGACCGGAGCCGACAAGGTCTTCTGGAGCCGGCGCTACGAACCGGCCGCAGCGGCGCGCGACGAGAAGGTAAAGGCGGCCATCGCCTCCGAGACCTTCGAGAGCGCGCTGTTGTTCGAGCCGGGACGAATTCTGAACCGCGCCGGACGGCCGTTCCAGGTGTTCTCCGCGTTCTGGCGGGCTTGCCAGTCGATGCCGGAGCCCGGAGTCCCTGAACGCGCGCCGACTCGCATCCCCGCGCCGTCCCGTTGGCCGAAATGGGAGCCTGTCCCTGACGTTTCGGCCGCGATCGAAGGATGGAATCCCGGCGAGGCCGGCGCCCAGGAGCAGTTCCAGCGTTTCCTGAAGCGCGCCGGCTCGTACGCCACAGACCGCGACCGCCCCGGCCACGAAGGCACCTCGCGCCTCTCGCCGCATCTGCACTTCGGCGAGATCGGCCCGCGCCAGATCTGGCACGCGCTGCGCTCGAATGAGGCTTACCTGCGCGAACTGGCATGGCGCGAATTCGCCTACCACCTGCTGTTCCACTTCCCCCGCACGCCCGACGAGCCTTTCCGCCCGCGCCACAGAGAAGCGCCGTCTAAGCTTGATGCGCGCAGCCTGCGCCTGTGGCGAACCGGCCGTACCGGCTATCCGATCGTCGACGCGGGAATGCGCCAATTGCTCGAGACCGGATGGATGCACAACCGCGTGCGTATGCTGGTGGCGTCGTTCCTGGTCAAGGATCTGCTCATCGACTGGCGCGAGGGCGCCGCGTGGTTCTGGGATAACCTGGTCGATGCCGACCTCGCGAACAACACCCTGAACTGGCAGTGGGTAGCCGGCTGCGGAGCCGATGCGTCCCCCTGGTTCCGCATCTTCAACCCGGTCACTCAGGGCGAGAAGTTCGATCCACAGGGAGACTACGTGCGGCGATGGCTGCCGCAACTCCAGCGCCTGCCCGCCGCGTGGATTCACAAACCGTGGGATGCGCCCGCATCCGTCGTGCAGTTGGGCCGCACCTACCCGCGTCCCATCGTGAACCGACGCGTGGGGCAGGCGTCCACGCCTACAGCGGGTCTCCAGACCCGCCCTAGCCCCTGACCGCCTCCGCCCCCGCATCCCATGTGGCTACTGTGCGCTTGAAGTACGAGTAGTTCGCCATGTGGCAAGCGATCGCGGCGTTGTTTCCGAAAACCTCGTCCTCAACCACGTGCTCGCGCGTCTCCACCGCACGGAAGAAATTCGCGAGATGATCGACCGTGTCGTCGTAACCCGGAAGCGCGGAATAGCTCTCCACCTCCCGAAGCCTTGCGGCTGGCGCCGCATGCGCCGCACGCCACTCCTCCATGTATTGCCTTTTGAGCGCAGCGGTCCAGCCGTTCAGCGAGTAGCCCTCCGGACGCGGTGCTGTGTCCTGCGGCGTCACCGTAATCGTGTTTCCGTTGATCGCTAGCGTGGCCTCTTTGCCGTAGAAGGTGATCGCTTCCCCCGCCTCGTTGTTCTGGTTGCAGTGCAGGTCCACGGTCACACCAGGATAATCGTAGACGGTGGCCAGCAGATCGGGAAAGTCGCGGCCGTCGTTGAAGTGGGTGAGGCTTCCGCTGGAGTACGCGCGGCTGGGAACCGCGTTGATGCCACTCACGCACTGCATGCCCGAGAGCAGGTGGACATACAAGTCGCCGGCCACGCCCTCGCCGTAGTCGGTGAAGCAGCGCCACCGGAAAAAACGCGCCGCGTCAAACGGCCGCGCCGGCGCATCGCGCAGGAACGCCGTCCAGTCGATGCTCTGCGGCGTCGCATCGGGAGCGATCGGGTAGACCCAGGCGCCCGAGGGCGAGTTGCGATCGCAGTGGCCCTCGATGTAATGGACCTCTCCCAGGCGCCCCGAGGCATAAATCTCCGCCGCCTTCTTATAAAGGATGCTGCTGACGCGCTGGCTGCCGCACTCGAATATGCGCTTGCCCGCCTGCACCGCCTTCACCATCTCCACTCCGTCGGCCACGGTGTGGGACATCGGCTTCTCGCAATAAACATCCTTGCCCGCCGCCACGGCGTCCAGAACCACGCGCCGATGCTGGTGGTCGGTTACCGCGACGATCACGGCATCGACGTCCTTGCGATCGAGCAGCGAACGATAGTCGCGCGTGGTGGGGACATCCGCTCCATAGGCCTCTTTTCCCGCCTGCTGATGCATGTCGTAAAGGTCGGCCGTGCCCACCAGGATCCCCGATGGCACCTGCCGGGCTGACCGCAGCAAATCGCACCCGCGAATTCCCGTGCCGATGGAGACAAAACGGATTTGTCGCCCGGCCGCGTGGCCCGACGGGTCCTGCGCCGCAAGCAACTCGGACCGCATGGCCGCGCCACCTACCAGGGCACCGGCCGTCGTTTGCATCAACTCTCTACGCGTCATGGAACGTCCCCCCTTGCGTACGTCATTCTCGCGCGCCCGTCAGGGCCGTGTCCAGTGGTCGCGCATCACGCTATAATCCCGCATCAGGGGGTCGGCCACACTCATGACCAAGACGCTGCCCGAGGATGCCTACACGCCGCTGCCGCCCGGCAGGGTCTATGAGCCGATGGTCCCGGCGGAGGCGCGGCTGCCGGAGCTGACCTGGCGCTCGGTTCTGTGGGGCACGTTCCTCTGCGTCGTCTTCAGCATCGCCTCGGCCTACTCGGGGCTCAAGGTCGGCCAGGTGATGGAGGCGGCGATTCCCATCTCGATCCTGGCCATCGGACTGGCGCGTGTCTACCGCCGCCGTTCGTCGCTGCTCGAAAACGTCATCATCACCGGAATCGGCGGCGCGGCCGGCG
>DATNLV010000780.1:0-2306 GCA_035602665.1 Bryobacteraceae bacterium
AGGATACGAGTTGCGGGACGGTCACCTGCACCTGTCCTCCCACGTACGTGAAAGGCACCGTTTGATCGCTCGCGAAATCGGGCGAGGCCAGGGTCACGCTGGTGGGCTGCTGGGGCATGGGGAATGATACCTGGACATTAGTCTGCGTTTGGAAACCGGCCGCGTAGTTGTGGTTCACCAGGTGCAGCACGCGCGAGCCGTCGGGCAGGGCGACCAGGTTGAGCATCAGGTGCTGCGCCGAAGCGGTGACGGGGTCGGTGATGTCGGTTCCACCGTGGTAGAGCTTGTGGTGGCTCTTGTAGAACGCGTGCAATTGGGCGAACAGGCCCATCATGCCCAGATCTCCGGCCGAGGGATCGCCCCACATCGAGGTCCGCAGCGGCAGGCTGAACAGGAGTCCGTTGGCGTAGGATTCGGCGGTGAAGGCGCGCATGTAGTCCTGGCGGTCCTGAAGGGGCAACTGGTAATAGCTGTTCATCAGACCGCCCGGCCAATCGATGAATAGGGTCATCAGGACGTCGCGCCCCAGGAGCGTTCTCGAAACTTTTCGAAACTGTTGCAGGGGCACCTGCCAGGAAAGCGTGCCATCGAAGTGCCCGTCGGGAGTCACGGTCAGGTAGTTCGCCGTCGATCCATCGGGCATGTCGTTGTTGTACTCGTACGTGTTGGGCATCTGGAAATCGACGAACGGGAGGATCCCGTTGGCGGTGATGAGAATTTCTTTGCCGTATTTCTGGCGCGCGTAGGTGCGCAGCCGAAGAATGATGTCCTGCCAGTAGACCAGGTTCACGTAGGTGACGGTGAAGCTTCCCGAGGAGAGATCGACGCGGCTGCTCGAGGCACGGCCCCACTCGACGGCGAGCGGGTTGGCCGCGTTCATCGGGTTGCTGGCGAAGCCCTGGCGGGCCATGTAGCCGCGGTAGTCGAAGCCGCGCCCGCGCGTCGCCGCCGGGAGGGTGCAATCGAGGTGATCGGCGGCGAGGATTCCGAATTGGGAAGTCCACTGATCGGGCGTCAGGCTGGGATACTTGGCGCACAGATAGCCGCCGAAGTCGGCGATGTTGGCGTCGTCGAAGCCCTCGTTTCCGTCGTAGGTCGCGCCATTGTAGGTGCCTTGCACTTCGTCGAAGAACAGGCCGTCCACGCCTTGGTCGATCTGAGTCTCTCCGATTTGGACCAGGTAGTCCCGATACTGCGAGGAGGCGAGGCTGCCGCGGTAGAGGGGCGAGGCCGAGGTGTCGTGCGGGACCAGTTGGCCGGCGGCGTTGCAGGTAGCGGCCTGCTGGAAGATGGGCTCGTCGCGGAACAGGGCCGTGGCCGTGGTGCCTCCGATGAACAGGGTGCCCTGCACGTGCGCGGCGGTGGGGGCCTGCGAGGTGTAGTCCGACGCGTGCAGGCCTCCGGTGTCCCAGCGCTGCCAGGCTCGGGGGACGATGTCCGGAACCAGTTGCGCGATCTCCGGATCGAGCGGAGAGGCGTAGCCCGTGGCCTGGTCGAAGGCGAACGTTGTCACCTGCGACGTGTCGGCAGTGCCGTAGACGGCCGGATCGATCTGGATCTGAGCCGGGGTGCCGCCGCCTCCGGCAGGATTGGATGGAGCGGGCGCCACGCTGCACTGAGGGACCGGGGTGGGCGTGGGAGTGGGCGTCGGCGTTGGCGTAGGGGAAGCCGGCGCGGAGGAGCCTCCGCAGCCGATCGCAGTGAGCGCCGCAACAGCGGCTAGGGAAAGAAGAGCGTGCTTCATGGCAACCCTACAGCATATACGCCCTGGCGCGGGGGTGCGCTGAGTTGTCTAATGGTCCGAGGAGGATCACGTGACCGACACACCACAACCGTCCGCGCGGCGGGGCTTCCTGCGGGGCCTGGGCGCGTTCGCCGCCGTCTCGACCGCGGCATCGGAAGCACAGGCTGCCGAACCCGGCGGGGCCGCGGGGCCAGCGCTGCTGCCATCCTACGCGCGCGCTCAGGACTATCGCTCGCTCAAGCAATCCACCTACGACCGGAGCGGGGGGAACGCCGATGCGCGGCCCATCGCCGCAGGCGCCACTCTCGAAGTGTTCAACGCGGCAGGGCCGGGCGCGATTTCGCACATATGGTTCACCATCGCCGCCCAGAGCCAGGCTCACCTCAAAGAACTGGTGCTGCGCATTTACTGGGACGGCAACACGCGGCCCAGCGTCGAGGCGCCGGTGGGCGACTTCTTCGGGCTGAATCTGGGCGAGTACGCGATCTACGAATCGGCGTTCCTGGCGTGCTCGCCGGGGAAGTCGCTCAACTGCTACTTCGCGATGCCGTTCCGCAAGTCG
>DATNLV010000786.1:0-10727 GCA_035602665.1 Bryobacteraceae bacterium
AGCCGTCGAGCTTGAGGCCCTTGCGGTAGAGCAGGAACATGGGCACCTTGGTGCCGTCTTTCGAGGCGTACCAGACCTGCTTGAGCTCGAGCCGGCGGGCATCGAGCGGCACCTCAGGCTCGGCCCACGCCGCAATCGTTCCGGCGACCGGATCGTAGCGCCACACCGAGGGCGGCGCGTGGAACGACTCGAAGCGGAAGAACGCTTCCTTGCCGGCCCACTGTCCGGAGAGGCCGCCCACGGTCCCGATCGGCGCCGGCAGCGGGAGGTGGCCCAGGCGTTTGCCGTCCGGGCTGAAGATGTGCGTCAGCGACGACACGTTGTGCACGCAGGTGACGAACACCTTGCCGGCCGCCAGGCTGAAATGCGCGATGGCATCGGGACCGGCGGGCACGACGTCCTTCCAGTGCTCCGGCGCGGGGTTCTTCAAATCGATGGCGAGAATGCGGCCGTTGGGCGCTTTCCAGTTGGTCTGGACGAACAAGGTGCTGCCGGCGACCTGCCCGTAGAAGCGCGCCGGAATGCCCTTGACGACTGGCCGAATGGGCCCGCCCGCGGCCAGATCCTGAACGTGAATCTCGCATTCGTCGCCGGCGCTCCCGTGTACGACGGAGATGACCAGGTAGCGGCCGTCCTCGGAAACCGAGGGGCCGACGGAGTATTCGGGGCCGTAGCCATCGCCGAAAATCTGGCTGTCCTTGGCGGGATCCGTGCCGAGGGGATGGTAGAAGACGCGGTCGCTGTCGGTATGACGGCCGTAGAAGAAGCCCTTGCGATCGGGCCGCAGCGCCACGGAGTAACGCCCGCGCGGCAGCTTGTCCGCCAGTTCCTTGCCGGAATCGACGTCGAGCAGCGTGACGGCGACTTCGTCCTGGCCGCCCTGCCGCTGGCCGTAGGCGAGCAGTTTGCCATCCGGGGTCACGTCCATGAGCTCGAGCGAAGTGTTGTGGTCGGCGGGCGAGGCGAGAACGCGGTCTTTGCCGCCCTCACGCACGTAGAGCGTGGCCTGGTCCTGATCCGCCGCGCGCCGCAGGAAGAAAGTGCGGCCGCCCGCCGGGACGGGGGTTTGCGTGTCGTCGAAGCGCATCAGCTCGCCGAGGCGTTTTCGGATGGCCTCGCGGTCCGGAATCTTGTCGAGCAGGGAGCGAGCGTAGGCGTTCTGCTTCTCGATCCAGGCGCGCGTGCGGGGGCTGTTCTGGTCCTCGAGCCAGCGGTAGGGGTCGGTGATATTGACGCCGTGAATCACATCGGTGACGTTGTCGGCGTGCGTTGTGGGCGGCGTCTGGCCCGCGAGGGAGACGGCCGCGCACAGCAGGAAACAGGCTCGCATCGATTCCTCCACTAGAGCGATCTTCTCATATGGGGGAGAGGAGACAGGAGGGAGGAGACAGGAGACAGGAGTCCGCTTGCTGACGCGCGCGGTTCGGTGCTGGCGCTCCGGGCAGCGTCGAGAAGAGTCTCGACGCGGCACGCAAGAGTGCGTGCGCCACAAGGGCTGGCCATATGCCACATCTCTCCTCTTAACCTCTGTTTGGTATGCTCGGGGTTTCATGACGAAACTACAGTTTGCTGCAGTCGCCCTGATCGTGTGCGGGCCGGTTGTGGGCTCCGCGCAGGAAGAGAAGGTAGACCTCTCGGTGGTCAACCGCATCAGGACCGAGGCGTACGAGAGGTCCAAGGTTATGGACCACCTCTTTTACTTGACGGACGTGTACGGGCCGCGGGTCGCGGATTCTCCGAACTACCTCAGCGCGGCGGGATGGGCCGTGAAGCAACTGCAGGAGTGGGGCCTTGCGGACGCCAAGCTTGAAAGGTGGGGCAGGTTCGGGCGGAGCTGGACTTGGACGCGGTTCGCCGCGCACATGACGGAGCCGCAGCAGACCTCGCTCATCGGGGTGCCGCTGGCCTGGTCCCCAGGCACTGACGGAGTGGTGACCGGAGACGTGCTCCTGGCGCCGATGCGCAACGTCGAGGACGGGGCGAAGTACAAAGGCGGGCTGCGGGGCAAGATCGTGTTCATCGAAGAGCCGCGCGAGTTGAAGCTTCATCTGGAGGCCGATGCCAGGCGCTGGAGCGATGCCGAGCTGGCGGCGCGCGCGCTGGCCCCGGAGCCGGGCGAAACGGAGCGGTTTGGGCCCCCGGCGGCCCCACGGCGTCCCGGCGACCCGCCGCCGCCCACACGCGAACAGCAGCAGGAGGCACGCAACAAGCTGAACCAGTTTCTCAACCAGGAAGGCGTGCTGGCGGTGGTTACTCCGGGCTATGCGGGCGATGACGGCACGGTGTTCGCGGCCGCGGCCGGCTCTCACGACGCGAAGAATCCGCTGCCGCCCACGAGCATCGCGCTCGCGAGCGAGCACTACAACCGCGTCGCGCGGCTGGTGGCGAAGAAGATCCCGGTCAAGATGGAACTGGAAGTCCGGGCGCGCATTCTGGAAGACAATCCGGAAGGCGTGAACGTTGTCGCCGACCTGCCGGGAGGATCCAAGAAAGACGAAATCGTGATGCTCGGCGCGCACCTGGATTCCTGGCAGGCGGGCACGGGCGCCACCGACAACGCCGCCGGCTGCACGGTCGTCCTCGAAGCCATGCGCATCCTCACGGCCTTGAACCTCAAGATGGACCGCACCGTGCGCGTGGCTCTTTGGGACGCGGAAGAGGAAGGACTCATCGGCTCCCGCGAGTATGTGAAGGCGCACTTCGCCGATCGGGAGACCATGCAGCTCAAGCCCGAGTACACACAGCTTTCGGGCTACTTCAACCTCGACAACGGGACCGGCAAGATCCGCGGCGTCCATCTGCAGGGGAACGACATGATGCGGCCGATCTTCGAGGCCTGGCTGGCGCCGTTCAAGGACCTGGGGGTCACGACCATCACCATCAGGAACACCGGAAGCACGGATCACGTCTCGTTCGACGCCGTCGGTCTGCCGGGATTCCAGTTCATCCAGGACCCGCTCGACTACATGAGCCGCACGCATCACTCGAACATGGACGTCTACGACCACGTGCAGAAGGGCGACCTGATGCAGGCGGCGGCCATCATGGCGGCGGTGGTCTACGATGCCGCCACACGGCCCGAGATGCTGCCGCGCAAGCCCATGCCGAAGCCGCAGCCGAAGCCCGAGCCCGCGAAGTAAGCTGGGCGTATGGATACGGCCAGCCGAGTGCGATGGTCGGTGCTGGCGCTGCTGGTGGTATCGATATTCATCAACTTCATCGACCGCAGCAATCTGTCGGTGGCGGTAACGGACATCGAGAAGGAACTCTCGCTCGACGACCGGCAGGCGGGCCTGCTGCTGAGCGGCTTCTTCTGGACGTACGCGCTGTTTCAGATCGCCGCGGGATGGCTGGTGGACCGCTACAACGCCTACTGGGTCTATGCGGCGGGCTTCCTGCTCTGGTCGATCGCGACCGCGCTCACCGGCTTCGGCGCCGGCTTCGCGGTGCTGTTCGGACTGCGGCTGGTGCTGGGCGCGGGAGAATCGGTCGCTTATCCCTCCTATTCGCGCATCATTTCGGACGATTTCCCGGAGCGGCATCGCGGCCTTGCCAACGCGCTGCTGGACGCCGGATCGAAGGCCGGTCCGGCGGTGGGCACCCTGCTGGGCGGGCTGATCGTGGCGCGGTATGGCTGGAGGCCGCTATTCTTCGGCCTGGGATTCGGTGCGCTGGTGTGGCTGGTCCCATGGACGCTGGAAACGCGGCGAACCGGCGCCGGGAGGCCCGCGGGACGGGCGCGGGCCGCGGGACCGGGGTTCCTCGAGATTGCCTCGAAACGCGACGCGTGGGGCACCTTCGTGGTGCTGTTCGGCGGCAACTACGCGTGGTTCTTCATCCTGACGTGGCTCCCCGCATACCTCGAAAAGGAGCGCGGCTTTTCGAAGGAACAGACGGCGATCTTCGGGTCGCTGCCGTTCTGGGGCCTAGCCGCCATGGCGGTCGCGGCGGGATGGGCGTCGGACCGCCTCATCGCCGCCGGCTACGGCGTCTCGCGCGTGCGCAAGGCCTTCGCCGTCGCGGGCCTGCTGACGACAACGCTCATTCTGCCCGCCTCCATGCTCCGAAACCACGGCCCGGCCGTGGCGCTGCTCACGGTGGGGTGCCTTTCCTACGGCCTCTACTCATCCAACGTCTGGGCGATTACCCAGACGTTGGCCGGCCCCGCTGCCGGAAAATGGACCGGAATGCAGAATTGCGTTGGCAATTTAGCGGGGGTCGCCGCGCCTTATGCCACCGGGCTAATCAAATACTATTCGGGCCATTTCTTTTGGGCGTTCGCGGCGGCGTGTTTCTGGCTGGTGGTCGCGGCGTTCGCATGTTTGTTCCTGGTTGGAAGAGTTGAACCGGTGCGATGGCGGGACTGAGAAGCCGCTGCCGGCCAGGGTCCTCGCAAAAAAGGGATTGTTTTCCGCGGCAAATAAGAGTATAAACAGTCCACAATGCCCAGGAAGACCATCCTGGTGGTAGACGATGAGCCGCGGATTCGCTCGCTCGTCAAGAGCGTTCTGGAACGGCGCCACCACCGCATCCTGGAGGCTTCCGACGGCGTCGAGGCCCTGGGCATCGTAGCGCGGCCGAAGGTTAGAATCGACCTCCTCCTGACCGATATCGTCATGCCTGGGATCGACGGGATTGAACTGGCTCGGCGGACTACTTCGCGGTCGCCGAAGGTGCGCGTCATCTATATGTCCGGAGAGTGCGAGGCGGAGGCGGTCCGGCTGGACATGGAAAGGCGGGGTTTCGGTTTTGTCCGCAAGCCCTTCGATATCGACGAACTGGACGTCAAGGTAAACGAGTCGCTGGCCAGAGCCCCAAAACCCTAGACCACCAGGACCCGGTGCTCCACGCAATCCCGCTCCGTCTCGGCGGTCAGCTTGTCGATCAAACCCTCTCCGTGCCGGGCCAAGAACGGAATCAGCGAGTACCGCCGCTCCTGCAAGTGCTTCCCCGGAAAAACCAGCCCGGCCGCATACGCCGCTTCCGCCGACGCCCGCTCGTCCCTACGCAGAGACTCCCGGGCCGCCTTCCGCTCCGTCTTCGCCAGCTGGTATTCGATCTTGCGCCGGCTGGTGGCAAACGCCGCGGCGAGCGTCGGATCGAATCCCGCGAAGGTCCCATCGAGCCCGTCCAGCGTCTGCCCTACCTGGACGCGCGCTTCGCCGATGGCCGCCTTCAGCCCCGGCGGCACCAGCTTCTCCGCAATCTGGGCGCGAATCGCGTCCTCGCCGCGAAAGAAATCCGGCAGCGTCAGCCCGTACCTGTCGAATAGCTTCGCAGCCCGCGCGTCGAGCAGCGTGGCGCTCGCCCGCGGCACGGCCACCGGCATGCGCCCGAGCAGCGCCTGGTAAATCACCTGGCTCTGTGCCAGATACGCCAGCTCCGCCGGACCGCCCACGTAGGCCACCGTCGGCAGCATCGAGTCTTGCACCACCGGCCTCAGAACCGCGTTGGGCGAAAGGCTCTCCGCCCGCGCCGCCAATTCCGCGCTGGAGATCCGCCGTCCGTCGGGCGTCTGAAACTCGTCGCCGTTTCGCCGCAGCGCGAGCCGCCGCCCGTTCTCCAAGAGAAACACCAGCGAGGTCTGCCCTTCGATCAGCACCTGCGCGTGATATCCCGCCGCCTCCAACTCCTGCCCGCGCTCGACCAGCCGCGCCGTCAAGTCGGGCATCGCCCGCACCGCATCGGCCAGCAACGGAGCCGCGAGGCGCCGCGACGCCGGATGCATCGGATCGAAGAACAGCAGGTTCTGCCCGCGCAGGATGCGCCGGAGCAGCTTGGCGAAGGCCGACCCCAGGGTCTCGCCATCGCCGTACGCCTCGGCGACGAGAGCGGCCGTCTCCTCGCCGAACGGCAGGCCGCTCAGGGCCGCGCGCAGCCCATCGAGCGGAGCGTGCTCGATCCGTATCCCGCCCACCGGCCTGCGCTCGGCATTGCCGCCCGCCAGTTCCAGCCGCACCGGCTCGTTCGCCGCATTGAACACCCAGCAGTGATTCACTTCATCGAAATCGTGGTCCTCGGTGGCGAGCCAGAACACAGGGACCGCCGGAATCCCGGACGCCGTGAGCTTGGCCGCGAGCGCCACGGCCGTCAGCGCTTTGTAGACCGCGTAGCACGGCCCCAGGAACAGTCCCACCTGCTGGCCCGTCATCACCGCCACGGTTCCCGGCTGGGCCATCTTCTCGAGAGCCGCGCCTTCCGCGTTCTGTTCGCGCAACGCCGCCACCAGCGCCGCGCGCCGCCCGGCCGGAAAATCAAACGAAGCCGCGCGCCGGAAAGACTCGGGATCGGCCGGATCGTGCGCGTAGAATCGCGCCACGCGCTCGAAGTTGTACAGGTAGTCCGCAAACAGCGCCGAGGTGTTCGGCAGTTCGGTGATGCGCACACACGCCGGTTCCATGCAACTCCAAAGTAGCAAATGCGCAAAAATGGAACGTGGCGGGCGTATACCTCTCGTTCCCTTTCTGCGCGCAAAAGTGCACCTTCTGCAACTTCGCCTCGGGTGTGTTTCCGCGCGAGTTGGAGCAGCGCTATCTGGCGGCGCTCGAAACCGACGTCGCCGCGTTCGTCTGGCCGTGGCAGCCGGAAACCGTGTACCTCGGAGGAGGTTCGCCCAATCGCATCGAGCCCGCCGCGCTCCGCGCGCTGTTCGATAAGATTCCCGGGCGGCCCTGGCGCGAGGCCACCATTGAAGTCACGCCCGGAGCCGTGACGCCGGAACTGGCGCGCGCCTGGAGGGATGCCGGCATCGACCGCGTCAGCCTCGGCGTTCAGTCGTTCGTTCAGTCCGAGATCGCGGCCACCGGTCGCAAGCACACCGCGGCCCGCGTTCTGGAAGAGACCGCTCTCCTCCGCGACGCCGGCCTCTCGAATTTCAATGTCGACCTGATCGCCGGCCTTCCCGGCCAGACTCCGGCCACCTGGAACGAATCTCTGGATTGGATCGAGCGCCTGGCTGCTCCGCACGTCTCCGTCTACATGCTGGAGGTGGATGGAGACAGCCGCCTGGGCGCCGAAATCCTACGCGGCGGCGCGCGCTACGGAGCGCCGAAGGCGCCGCCCGACGACCTGGTGGCCGACCTCTACGAGACCGCCGTCGACCGCCTGGACGCGATGGGAATCCCCCGCTACGAGATCTCCAACTTCGCCCGTGCCGGTTTCGAATCGAAGCACAACCTGAAGTACTGGACGCTCGAGCCCTACGCCGCCTTGGGCGCCGACGCCCACTCGTTCGATGGCGCGTGGCGCCGCGCCAACGTAGAATCGCCCGAAGAGTATGTCGATCGCATCGAGCGAGGACTCTCGCCCTGCGTCTCGACCGAGCCCGCCCATCCCGCGGAGGAGCGCTTCTTCGTCGGCCTACGCCTGAGCGCCGGCATCCACCTGACTCCCGAAGACTGGACTCGCTTCGACGCCCCCATCCGCCGCTTCGTAGAATCCGGCCACCTGGAGATCGTTCCTCCTGCCTCCTCGCTCCGTCTCACACGCCGCGGCGTTTTGTTGTCCAATGAAATCTTTCAGGAGTTTCTGGAATCATGAACCACATCATCGACCTGCGCAGTGACACCGTGACGCGCCCCTCGCCCGCCATGCGCCGGGCCATGGCGGAGGCTGAAGTCGGCGACGACGTCTACCGCGAGGATCCCACCGTCAATCGGCTGGAACAGCGCGCCGCGCAGATTTTCGGCAGAGAGGCCGGCCTCTTCGTTCCCAGCGGCACCATGGGCAACACCATCGGCATCAAGGTACACACCCACCACGGCCAGGAAGTCATTTGCGAGGCCCGGGGCCACGTGCTGAATTACGAGTTGGCCATGATGGCCTGGTTCGCGGGCTGCGTGGCGCGGCCCATCTTCTCCCAGAACGGCATTCTGAACTGGGACCAGATCCGCCCCGAAATCCGCCCGCTGCACTCCCACTACGCGCCCACCGGCGTCATCGAGCTCGAGAACACGCACAACATCGCCGGCGGCTCAGTCTATCCGCCCGAGGTCTTCGACCGCATCGCCGACGGCGCGCACGAGATGGGAATCCGGGTCCACCTGGACGGCGCACGCATCTTCAACGCGGCCACCTACCTCGGCCGCCCGGTCCACGAAATCACCGCCAAGGCCGACACCGTGATGTTTTGCCTGTCGAAAGGCCTCGGCGCGCCGGTCGGCTCCATGCTGGTTGGCACGGCGGAGACTATCGCGGCCGCCCGCCTGTTCCGCAAGCGGCTGGGCGGAGGCATGCGGCAAGCCGGCGTTCTGGCCGCAGCGGGCCTGATCGCACTGGAGGAGGGCCCCGCACGCCTGTCGGAGGATCACGCCAATGCCCGCTTTCTCGCCGACGCCTTCTCGCGCATCAAGGGCATCCAGATCGCGCACGAAGTCCAGACCAACATCGTCATCTTCGACGTCGCGGGCACAGGACTCGCCGCCGCCGATCTCAGCGCCCGCCTCAAATCGCTCGGCGTCCTGATGAACCCCGTGCGCGGCAGCCTGATGCGCTTCGTCACCCACCTCGACGTGACCCGCGCCGACTGCGAAGCGGCCGCCGAAATCTTCGCGCAGTGCCTGGTGTAAAGATGACCCGCTTCATCGAAGTCAGCCATCCTGTCGAAGCGGGAATGGAAACCTATCCCGGGTTGCCTGCGCCGCGAGTCGACATAGTGATGGACTACGAGGCATCTCGCCCGCGCTATCAGAACCAGGCGGAGTTCTTCATCGCGTCGCTGCACCTGTGCGGCAACACGGGGACCTACGTGGACTCGCCGATGCACCGGTTCCGCGGCCGTGCCGACCTGGCGAGCCTGCCGCTGGAGTCGCTCGCCGATCTGCCCGTCGCCCGCGTGGATGCGCAGGGCGAGCGCGGCATCGGGCCGCAAACGTTCGCGGGCCTGCAGGTAAGGGATTGCGCGGTGCTGGTGAACACCGGCTGGTCCGAGCATTGGCGGACGCCGCGCTACTTCGAGCCCGCGCCTTTTCTGACTGCGGAGGCGTGCGACGCGCTGCTGGCCGCTGGCGCCCGTTTCGTCGGGATCGACTCGCTCAATATCGATGACATGCTCGATCCATCGCGCCCGGCGCACACGAAACTTCTGGGAGCCGGCGTGCCCGTGTGCGAGCACATGACGAACCTGGCTGCGGTTCCCGCTACGGGCGGGCGTCTGCACGCGGTGCCGATTGCTTGGATGGGCGGGGCCTCGTTCCCGGTGCGGGCTTACGTGCTGGGCTAAAGCCCAGCCCACCACCCGCGAAGGCACCGGACCATCCATGCACGAGGCAGTCGAACCGTGCTTCAATAACGGGAACATGTGGCTCTTCACTCGATACGGCTTCTTCTCTGTCGCCTGCGCATCAGAACCGGGTGGCGCACTCGACGCTGACACGCTGATGATCCGCGCTAGAAGCAAGGCGCACCTGCAGCGCCTCCAGTTGCGGTTCCCGGCGATTGGCGATACCGAGATCATCACTACACCGAATACGGATTACAGATACCGAATCGTCGTACCAAAGTCTGCATGGGCCAACACCATCGCCGAATTGGCAACGGAGCAGACCTGGAGCAACTTCAAGAACGAAGTCGCCCGCTTCGGTGGTCGGAACGAATACGAACAGGCGCTGCATGAGATCTGGTTAATCATGCATCGACTCCAGCGGGGAGAGACAGAAGAGCGGTCCAGAGAGCAGGCTGAGTATGCCGATTTTGTTAGTCGGGTGGATTTGAGGAGAAAGAAATGAAACACAAGAAAGATTGGGACGGCCTAGCAGATGACCCCAAGCAACTGAATCCTAACGATCCAGGAGTCTTGGAGGAGATGTTCGAGGGCCTGAAGGTGATGGGGGTAAAGCCCGAGTTTCTAGTCGAGCACCGCAAGGAGTATGAGGAGTGGTTGAAGAAGCGAGAACAGCAGAGCGATGATCCCGAAGATCGTTGACGTGTGACTATGTAGTGGCCGCAGCGAGTGGGCCGTGAGAGCGGGTTCCCGCAACCTGGGCGGTGAAACGATAGATCCGCTTGTCACCGTCTGGAACGGCGTCCCCCAACCGACGTGATAGCATAGTCGTCCTTACGATAGGTTGCATGAAGGAGAAGACATGAGCTCGGGTTCACCGCTCCTGCTTTCCGGGAATCAGGCGAAACTGTTGTCCCGCGTTAGCATGAAGGCCGATTGTGACGCAAAATATAGAGAATCGTTCCTCCAGGGGGTCATTGACCGCTCGCCGAACGTCCTGCCCATTCGAGATTTCTACCGGAACGCTGACGGCCTTTGGTCTCTTGGCCGTGAGGTACCGGTTGACCTCGGCGAAGCCGAGGGTAAAATAGACAACCTCCTCGTTACTAACGACGGCCACTTGGTAATTGTTGAGACCAAGCTCTGGCGCAACCCCGAGTCGGTGCGCGAGGTCATTTCGCAGACCCTCCAATACGGCATGGCGGTCAGCCAACTGCCATCAGACGAGTTCGAGGAGCGTCTCAGGCGCAGCGCTGCCACTGGTAGAAGGTTAGGCAAGAAAGAGACGGTACTCGAGTTTCTCAAGAACGCAACGCAGGCAGACTCTCTTCAATGGCTGGATGACGATTTCGAGGACAACTTCGAAAGGTGGCGACGCGATGGTGAAATCCTATTCCTGATTGTCGCTGACGGCATCCACCTCAGTGTGGAACGCCTTGTTCACTGGATGAACGGCACGGTTGGGAGCAGACCTTATCAACTCGGTCTCGTCGAGCTTGGTCTCTAC
>DATNLV010000383.1:0-2659 GCA_035602665.1 Bryobacteraceae bacterium
CCCCGGCAGGTCTGGGGGCACTCCTGCAAGTTCCCGAAGCGCAAACCCACCTGACCCAATTGCTACGGAGCAACTCAAACCGATGAACCCGTCCATCGACCTTATGAAAAACGAGTGGCATTGGGCTGAAGCCCGCCCCCCAATGACTCAGCGCGGCACGAACTCCACCGTGAAGAAGACCTCGTGCGATTGCGGCGTGGCCCCAGGCTGCCCGTCCTCCTGCGACCCCCAGCTCTTCCACTTGGCCGCACGCTCCTGCGCCGACTGATTCAGCCCCGCATTGCTGCTGGCCAGAACCCGCAGTTCGCTCAACCGTCCATCCGGATCCAGCATGCCCTCGAGGATGACCGCCTGGATCGGGTCGCTCGCCTTACCTCGACTCGAAGAGACTCGCGTGCTGATTCGCCACGGCTGACTCATCAGGTTGCCCACGCCAACTTTCTCCAGGCCGTTCGGCTGAAAGACCGCCGGCTCCAGGTTGCCGGGGTCCGTCACACTTTCCGTGCGCGCCTCCACGATGGTCTGGCCCGCTTGCGTGATGGTGAACTTATTCGCAATTACTTTGTCGTGAAAGTGCAAAGCCTGCGAGTAATCATAGGACACATACATGCCCGGCACCGGCGAGTAACTCATCAGCAGCCCGGAGCTAGGGTCGACACAGTATTCAGATTCGTCCCAAAGCCGGCCTCCCGTGGCGGTCTTATTCTGCGGAATGTGCGAAACCAGAACGCAACGGACCTCGACACCGTTCAAGCTGCCGGCCGCCGTGCGCAACGATGCGTACGGACCGGCCTGCGGATACGCGAAAAAGATGGCGGTGCGAACCTGCGCCAGCCTGAGCGGTATCACTCCCGCCGGCTGATTGCTGTACACCATCCTGTCATGGAAGAGGTTCACCGCCGAGTAAGTGGGCCCCTGCGCGGTCCAGCGATAAATGCCGCGCGAAGGAGACGCATCCTCCAGGCTCCAGTTACCCTCCGACGAGCCGAACGAGACGAAGGTGGTCTTCAGGTCGTAGGCGTACTCGCGAACGTTGGAAAGCGCGCGCGCGTTCAACAACAGGTTCGTAGCCGCCGCGCGTTGGTCGGCATCCTGAACCGGATGTGCTTCGCCCGTGACCAGTTCCAAAGGATCGCTCGGGACGGGAGGCTGCAGCGGAGCCTGGGCCACGATGGCAGCCTGTGACACCAGAGATGCCGCAATGGCAAATCCGAACCTCCGGAAGGACATGGGAACCCCTCCTCTAGCCCCCCTATCAGAGCGGCCAGCCCAACCCCGTCCGCCGCTGCTGGGTCTGGTCGGACGCGGCCGGCACAATAGGCATGGGAGGTGCGGCGTGGCTGAAGTCGAGCTCGCCCGGTTCGAACGTCAGCGGCCGGTCGAGCACCATCTCCATCGTTGTGCCTCTCGATAGCACGGCGTCCGGCCCGCGGCTCAGCAGAACCTCCATCAGGCCCACCGCGGCGCCACTCACACTGCCGACCGCAAGACCCGTCAGCGGGTGCCCCGTAACTCCGCCCGCGATCGCGCCGATCCCTGCTCCCGCCGCCGCGGTCTCGCCTACCGTGCGCGCCTCGTCGCCCTTATTGCTCGCCGCCTTGACCTTGCCTTCGGACCGGTCCATCTCCGCGCTGGAATCGCCCTCCAGTCCGCCCAGGCGCGAGCGGAAGTCCCGCGTAACCCCGTTGGGCAGGGTCAGCGAATCGAACCGCAGGTAGATCTCCCCGCGCCGGTCCTTGCTGCGTCCCGGCCGGTGGACAAACGTCAGCGTTCCCGCCACGTAGCTGCCGGCCGGAATCACGATCCTGCTGTCGGCAACAATCGGGTATGACGTCTGCAGATAGATCCGGTCGCCCTCCACCGAGTGTTTGGTGCTGACGCCGTTGATCAAGGTCAGCAGCACACGCGTGCCCGCCGGAACCGTCGGCCCTGCCGCCTTGGCATCGGCCGGCTTGGAATCCTCCAGCTTGCGCCAGCCGGGCGCGTTCGCGCCGCCTTCCGGCGCCTGAGTCTGGGCCGCCGCAATCGAGGCCGCCCCCAACACCATCACCCCGAGAACGCCGCTGCCGAACCGCATAGAATCCCCCTTAGTTATTGTAAATCCCCCGGCACCTTCATCTGGTTAAACGCGGCGGCGGCAAAATCAGTTGCGGTCTATTCGACTGGCAGGAACGTGCTCGGCGGGCTGACCCGGTCGCCCAGGCCGATGCGCACTTCGGGGTTGCGCGCCACTCCGGCGGGCAGATGCAAATTGACCTCGACCACCCCCACCCATTCCGCCGTGGCGCCCACGTAGTCGCTCGCAGCCAGCGTTACGGCCTGGCCGTCCAGCAGCACCGAGAACTCCGTCAGCCGCGCGATGGGATCCGGAGGCGACGGCCGGTTGAAGTCACCGAATTCCCGCGCAAACGGACCCAGCCCCGTGGCGTAGAGCTTCACCGCCTCACCGCCGCGCGCCGGAGATTGCGCCGTCACGGCAGTTCCGTCCGAGTGGATCGCAATGGCCGTCGTCCCGTCCAGGTCGAGGAAGAGCGCGGGCGCCGAATCGTGCATCGCGAGTGTCACCATGGGACCGGCCTTGCCATTGTTCGCCAGCTGCAATGTGGCCGTCTGGCCGACGAGATCGGTAGGGACGACCAGGTTCACCTGGTGCGGCGAA
>DATNLV010000830.1:0-2484 GCA_035602665.1 Bryobacteraceae bacterium
GAGTGCGCCAACGGATTCGACGCCGTCAAGGCGGTCGCCGAGCTGAGCCCGGACCTGCTGTTCCTCGACGTGCAGATGCCCAAGCTGGACGGCTTCGAGGTGCTGGAGCTGATCGGGCCGGACATCGCCGTGGTGTTCCTCACCGCATACGATCAGTACGCGCTGCGGGCCTTCGAGGTGCACGCGGTGGACTACCTGCTCAAGCCGTTCGATGCCGCGCGGTTCGACGCGGCACTGGGGCGGGCCAAGGAGCGGATAGGGACGAAGATGCCGCCGCCGGTGGATCTGGCGGCCGCGGCGCGCGCGCCTTCGGAGTACCTGGAGCGCATCGTGGTGCGCGACGGCCCCAAGGTGGACATCATTCCCTGCGACCGGCTGGACTATGCGGAGGCACAGGACGACTACGTTCTGTTGCGCAGCCAGGGAAAGAACTACCTCAAGCAGGAGACCATCTCGAACCTGGAGACGTCGCTCGACCCGGCGAAGTTCGTGCGGATTCACCGTTCCTACATCGTCAACCTGGAGCGCATCGCGAAGATCGAGCCTTACACGAAAGACAGCCGGGTGGCCGTGCTGGGCGACGGGACCAAGCTGCCGGTCAGCCGGTCGGGGTACGCGCGGCTGAAGGAGCTGCTGGGGGAGACGTAAGGCGGTCGATGGTGGTGCGGCTGATAGCTGACCCCTGCTTTTAGCCCCGCTTTGCGGTCTTGCCGGAGTACAGCATGCGGACGAAGTCGGCGGGCTTCAGGAAGCCGTTTCCGAATTTGTCGTCGTAGGGTTTGGTGGGCTCGGCGGCCACGACCTGGTCGAGGGTCTGGCCGGCGGTCACCAGCTTCGACACCCGGTCGTTCACGGTGGCTAGCATGTCGCGGAATGCGCGGAGATCGTCTCGCGTGGCCAGCGGTCCGTGTCCGGGGATGATCTTCGTCTTCCCGTCCACGGCCTGGATCATGAGGTCCGCGGCCGCGACCATGCCTTCGATGGAGCCGTCGGCCGAGTAGTCGATGAACGGGTACATGCCGTTGAAGAGCAGATCGCCGGTGTGATACACGTTCTCGTTTACGAAGTGGACCGTGGCGTCGCCGTCGGTGTGGGCTGGCGGCAGGTGCCGGTACACGATCTTCTCGCCGCCCTGCTCCAGCGAGCCGCCGTCCGTGAAGGTGGTTTTCGGGCGGCCCGCGAGATCGAGAGGCGCGATATCGCGATTCATGAAAGTGTTGTGCTGCGTTGTGCTGACACGCTTCAAAAGATTTTCATGCGCGATGATGCGCGCGCCCGCGCGCCCCAGCCGTTCATTGCCGCCGACGTGATCGAAGTGGCAGTGCGTGTTGATGAGGATCGCGATGGAACCCGGGCCGGCTGTGTGTGCTTGATGCTCCATAGCCTCGGCGGTCTGAGGAAGGCCGCTATCGACCAGCAGGAGTCCCTCCCCGAAACGGAGCACGGCTATGTTCCCTCCGGCGCCGCTGAGCAGGCTCAGCTTGTCCGCGAGGGGTTCGAGTTTGAGAGTGGGTTCGTTTTGCGCGGCTGCGCGGGAGGCCATCCAGAAGGCCGGCGCGGCCGAGGAGACGAACTGGAACAGCTCACGGCGAGTGAGTCGCTTCATGGTCGCTATTGTATCGGATTGGAGGCGCGTCGCTCGTGGAGAAGACCCTCGCCGTGATGTACAGCGCCGAGAGCGTGAGGACGATCAGAACGGTCTGCTGCCAGCCGTTGACCATGGAGCGGTTGCCCATGATGGTCAGCCCCAGGAAACAGAAGAACAGGTGCGCGCAGAAGACCTGGATCGAGGCACGGCCCAGCAACACCAGCGGTGCGATGGCCAGGCGCGCCAGCGGAAGCTGGAAACGGATCGCGAGCGCGGCGAGGGCCGCGAAATTGACCAGCCGCATGCCTCCCAGGTGCCACTTGTCGAACAGGATCTCGAAGTTCCCCAGTTCGATCCCGTTTCCCACCGCCCAGCGGAACGCTAGAAGGACCGGAACGAGCAACGTGGCGGGGACGGCGATCCGCCGCGCCCACTTCTCCACCGGGAGCCGCCCCTCGGCCCAGCGCGTGCCGCACCACAGGCCCACCAGCCACAGGAATTGCCAGGCCCAGAGGTCGAACGCGCCGAGGTCGCTGAAGGGAACTCGCAGCCCGGCATTGCGGCACAAGAAATCGTACAGCGCCTGCCGAAAGCCGAATTGGGCCGCTAGCCACACTGCAAATCCCACCGCCAGGACCGGCTCCCATCCGACGCGCTTGGCCAGGAAGAGCGCGACCATCGACATTGCGAGGAACAGGATGTACAGCGGGAGGATATCGAGCAGCGCCGGCCGGTAGATCAGAAGCGCGGCGTCCAGGAAGGCGCGCTTGGGACCGGCGGCAAAGTAGAAATCGAGCAAATTGTAGAGACCGGGGCGGCGATCGGGCGAGGCGAAGCGCGCGGCCACCAGGAAGGCGAAGGCGATGAGCAGGAGATGGTAGCCGTAGAGCCGCAGC